>DATICR010000263.1:0-3888 GCA_035456745.1 Ignavibacteriaceae bacterium | reverse complement strand
CATCTCCTACTAATAAAACATGCGTTGGGGGAATTTCCCAAGTGTTGTATGTAGAAAGGATATAATCTCTTACTGCTGTCGGATTATTTCCACTCGCTCCTATTTCACTGAATTTGGTTACGTGTATATATGTGCCTGTCTTATGGTTCCATTCTGCATACTGCTGAAATGTCGTTGCAAATGAATCAGGCATTATACATAGCATTATATCATAGCCTTCTTCTCTTCCGCTGTATTCCCTCTGAAGTACTTCTTTATAATTAAAGATTATGCTTCTGTAGAGTTTGGCAAATGACGGTGCTATCGGTTTATCGGGAGTCAGTTTGGGATTTACTCCTACTCCTCCTCCATATTTTACTCTGACTGTTATTGACCTTACTGCTTCAATTTCCTGCCTTTCGGGTGAATATCTTATCGGGAAAATTGAAACTCGTGCTATTCGAAAATCCCTGAAGATCATTGGGTCTTCAACTTTCACACGTACTTCCGGATAAACATTTTCAGTTTGATATACAGCATCATCCTCTATATACGGACTCTCTGGTTTTCCTTCAATCCAGCTTTTCCTTGCCGGTGGAATATTTACTCCTTTAATAACCCGAGTCTCTCCTACCTCCAGTACTTCTACACTGATTGTTCCCTGGTTTGGTACTGCCAGTATTTTTGCTATATATGGTATATCCGGCTTTCCTGCCTCCGATATTTTTCCGGCTGACTCTCCAATATCAATTCTCTGATAGGTTTTCCCCTGGTCTTTGAATTCATTTAACCTGAAACCGGGCAGATTTATCCTGATTACTGACCCTGATGCATCATCTTTTATCAGTTGTACATCTGGTTTTGAATCTGGAATTGTGTTTTTATCGAGCGATATCCATTGTGTGAATCCTGTGGAGGTAGTTAATATAACTACAACAATAAAAAGAAGTATTCTTTTTTTCATTATGCGTTCCCCGAGATTATTAGAACAGTGAGAGTTAAATTGTTTTTTATTCAGGGAGAATGAGGTAAATTTGCCAGGAATGTACTCTTAACCTTGCTCTATTCGTCTCACCCTGCCTATAGAGAAAAATCACTGACCTAAATTTGCAACTTTTAATTGAGACCTTCAATATTCAGGAAAGAAATAATATGAAATGTCAAAAATGACGGGACTCAATTTCTAATCAAAATTCCATCAATAACTGCTAAATGACTACCAAATGACTATTAAATAAATCTCATATGTTTTAAAAATCATATTAACATTGCTATCTGCATAAGAACCATCCGGATTAACTAAAAAACTTTTCCATTTTGCGATGATTTAGTCCAGTCCCATTGGATTAAACCTTTTGCTATATTCTTTTGAGTTTTATCCCACCGGCAGGGGCGAACACCCCTCAAAATTATCCGAAATTTGACCCGTCAATTTTTTTTAACAAAATTCTTAGGAGAAATAAAATGAAAAATTTACTGGTTGTACTTATGGTTGTTTTTGTCTCTTTTCAATTATCTGCACAGGAGTTACTTACTCAACATGAAAATCGCTTTTATGCTGATCTGGTTAGTAAGGCTGCAGCATTAAATGGAAGTTGGGGACTGCTCGGTGGGATGAGAGCAGGTTATAATATTGATAAAAATATAAGTGTCGGAGCTGCTGCTCACGGACTTATCCCTAACAAATTAGGAGGCTCATATATAAATCAGGACAACAGGGATGAGCTTCATCTGGGTTATGGCGGAGCTGAAGTTTCTTATAATTATGATCTATCTGATAAATTCTACCTGACCGGAAATATGATGATCGGCGCTGGCCGTATTGATTATGAAAAAATGGACGGCAATGATTATTTCTTTGTAATGGAACCTGGAGCTTCTGTAAATTACCGGATTACAGATTACTTTGGTCTCGGTTATTCGCTGAATTACCGTCTCGCTTCCGGTGTTAAATATGCCGATTTTTCTAATGCAAGCTTCAGCGGCTGGTCCACGGAATTAACTTTCAATTTCGGATTCTAAAAACCTGCAAACAAATTTACTATATCTCAGGATTGGTGTGAGTGAATTTCACTCCGCCAATCTTAGTTTTAAATTCTGAAGGTCGCTAACAAAATTATTGCTGCCAAATCCCGAAGTTTCTAAATAACATTAAAAACTAAAATTGAATGTTTATTGCTTCTCTCAATTATATGTTGCAAATTCTGGTAGTAGTTTTAATCTGCTATGGGGAGATGGAGACATCCGAAAAACATTCCTTGTTCCTTTCCCATTCAGATCTTTAATAATAAATTGCCGGCAGATAGTAAGGAGGGTTAATTATATGAAGCGTTTTTTTCTACTTTTTATCTTTTCCTTCACATGTTTATTATCAGCTCAAAGCCAATTTCAGAATTTTATTGATTATGTTAATTCTCTTGGTGATCCTGCAGCAAAACAGGCCGCTGTCGACAGTTTTATGACATATGCCAGAACGGTCGGCATTCCTTTTATTGAAGACTCAACAGCAAATTTTGTTTACCTTGGTAATCAGAGCTCTGTGACTGTGGCGGGAGATTTTAACGATTGGAGTGTAACTGCGTGGCCAATGATCAAACTAAGCCAGACTAATTTCTGGTACAATTCTGCTGTATTTGAATTGGATGCACGTCTTGACTATAAATTTGTATTAAACGGATCTAACTGGATCCTTGATCCGGAAAATCCAAATACCTGCGAGGGAGGCTATGGTCCTAATTCCGAGCTTTCGATGCCGCTTTATGTACAGCCATGGGAGATAGAATATAACCCTGATATTCCGCATGGGACAGTGATACAAAAGGTAATTTATACTAATGTCGGCACAAATTATCATCTGAATATTTACTTTCCTCCGGGATATGATTCATTATCTTCGGCAGCTTATCCAACAGTATATTTCCAGGATGGAGCGGAATATATAAGTCTGGGGAAAGCAGTGAAAGTTCTGGATAATGAACTTGATAGCGGTAAAATTGCACCGGTCATTGCCGTATTTGTTACTCCCAATAACAGGAATGAAGAGTATGCCGGCAGTACAAGGGATCAATACAGGTTATTTTTTGTTAATGAGCTTGTGCCTTTTATTGATTCAAATTATAATACCAAAAATGATTCATCTGAACGATTGGTGCTTGGTGATTCATTTGGAGGAAATATTTCTGCTTTGATCAGCTATCACCATCCCGAAGTATTTGGTTTATGCGGACTTCACTCAGCCGCTTTCTGGCCGAATAATTATGAAGCTTATTATCTTATTCTGAACGGTCCCGTAGAAAATATTAAATGGTGTGCAATATGGGGAACATATGAAAGTCTTTACCCTAATATGAGATCATTCAGAGATTACCTGCTTTCCGCCGGATATGATCTTGATTGGCTCGAACGGCCTGAAGGACATTCCTGGGGACTTTGGAGAGCTTCGATTGACAGAATACTGGAATATTTCTTCCCCGGGAATTCAAGTGCAGTAAATTCAGAAAATGAAAGAATAGCTGATAATTTTATAATATTTCAGAATTATCCGAATCCATTCAATCCATCGACAACTATAGACTATCAGGTGCCCCGGACAGGTTTTGTGACTTTGAAGGTATATGATATGCTTGGCAGAGAAGTTTCAACACTGGTCAATGAGCAGAAAAATCAAGGAAGATATTCGATTAATTTCTCCGCTAAAGGAGATGCATCAGGTTTGGCCAGCGGTATATATATTTATCGTCTGAGTCTGAATAATCTATCCATTTCGAAGAAAATGATATTGATAAAGTGATCTGCGAAATAGACTAATGGGATTAGCACATAGGGCAAAGTGCATTCATTTTGTAGACTTGACTTTTAACATAACAGTCACCGAGTCCCACAGTCCCTCAGTCTCCCAGTCCCCCAGTC
>DATICR010000262.1:0-3500 GCA_035456745.1 Ignavibacteriaceae bacterium | reverse complement strand
AATCTCAAACCAGAAGTGATTTTTTCTACCGGCGCTTACCTGAGAAACTGTAAAAACACCTTGAGCTCCATTTTCAAGACGGAAGAGTACAGAGCCTGCATCTTCAGTATTTATTTTAATGTCTTCAGTTTCAAAAGATGTACTTATTTCCTTACCTTTAAAAGTCTCGACCTGTTGTTTGGGTTTTTTTCTTACAGGATGGATTGTGGAAAGATCCGCAAAGACTTGTACAATTTTTAATCCTGTTACAAACTGAATAAGATCACACCAGTGTGATCCAATATCAGCAACAGCACGAGAGCTTCCGCTTATTTTCGATTCAAGTCTCCAGTTATAATCGGTATCGTAATAAAGCCAATCCTGCAGGTAATGGCCGTGAACAAGATAGACTTCGCCGACTTCATCTTTCAGCATTGAGTGTGCGTGCTGAATCAGAGGATAAAACCTGTAATTGAAATTTACTGCATTAACAACATTATGTTTTTTAAGCAAGGACAGAAGTTCAGAAGACTGTACAGAATTTATAGTCAAAGGTTTTTCAGAAATTATATGTTTATTATTTTCAACAGCCGCTTTATTTATTTCGAAATGAAGAAAGTTGGGAGTACAGTTATGAATAATCTGTACGCCGGAATCATTAAAGACATCCTCCCAATTTTCAAGTACTTTTGGAATAGAATAACGGTCGGCCAGCTTATTAGCCTGATCTATCTCTTTTGAAACAAGTGTTGTAACTTCAACGCCGCCAATTCTGTTCAGAGCCTCGATGTGAGCGGCTCCCATAAATCCGCTTCCGATAACGGCAGTTTTTATTTTCTTCATTTCAAATCTCAATTTTCTTATTTATTGATTTAGCTCTGTCAATCATTTTATGAACAGCAGGAATATTAATTTCCTGATTGGAATTATAAAGTGAGAGTACAGGAACAACACCAAGGTCAGAATAAGCCGCTTCCTGAAAATCAAACATCGGATTAGACGGATGTCTTGTCAACAAATGCCCGATAAACTTTGTATACTTACCAAACAAATAAGAATAGACCGGATGAACTTTTCTCCAGGGCACCTGTCCCTCCATTCCGTGCACTTCTGTCAGACTATCTATACCGTGAATCTGTGCAAAAGGTAAAGCAGAAACATTCTGTTCGTGGAGTCCTTCTCCTGCAAAAAGAATTTCCGGAAATTTATTCTGCATTCTTGCAATATGATTTCTCATTCCGATTAAAAAATTCGGTCCTTTACTTACATTAAAAGCGAGGAGAGTCTGGTCGAGAAATACAGCATCGGCATTATGCCGTTCTATTAATTCACCCAGCACTTTTTCCATTTCATCGCCCCACTCCTTATATCCCGGATTCATATAAGCAAAATACGGCTCCGCGAGCCAGTCGCCGTCGGCATCAAGTCCCCAGGTTTGTTCTCTCCCGAAAGGATCAATCACCTGGAATTTTCTGAACTCATTATAAAGCCTGTGGGAAAATGTCATCGCAAGAACATTTGTATGGAGCATAATGTGATAGCCCATCCGATGGGCAGTGTCAATAAGTTTTTTGAATTCTTCCGTTCCGCCGCACTGTTCGGAGGGGTTATAATCGGGTGCGTGAGAGTCAATCCCATTTTCTGCAAATCCAGCTAGATAGACGAGAGTATTTGCCGGAGAATATAATCCGGACCATTCCACCAGGCGTTCAATCATTTGGGCAAAAGTATGACCGGGAGTGAAACTTTTCCTTGCGCCCCACAATTCGAGGACAAAGTTAATATCATCGGCCCAGGAAGGAAAACCGTGATGACTAATAAATGGAACAGGATTAAATGACATTTCCATCCAGGGACGGTATAATTCAACGCCCTTTTGCCAGCCGCCTTCAAATCCCGTCATATAGAATTCTGCTTCCAGTGAGTTTGATTTTAAAGGAGCAGGTGCTTCAAATCCATATGTAAGTGAGAAACTATTATTCTCTCTTCCTGCTCTTAATAATTTTAAATCGGGACTATCATCTCTGGAATGAATCATTAATCCATCCGAACCATTCATTCCAATTACAAACTGTGCGTTCCACCAGAAAGGATATTTATAAGATAACACATTACCGTCGGGCATATTATCATTAAGAGATTGACCACCGAGTGCAGGAATAATAACTTCCTTAAAATTAAACCCGGATAGTTTCCATTCGACCAGCCAGATTGGTAAAGGTGAGGTTACATTCATCCGGAACCGGAATCCTGCGTCATCGGTTGTTATAATGAATTTCACGTTGTACTCACCGGAGTTATCCAGAAGCACATAGCTTAAAGAATTGCCATCGAATTGTAAATCATTGAAGCGGGTGAGAAAAACAGGATCAGACAATGCATCGGGTGTTCTAATAATAAAATTCTGCATTCCCGTACATAATTTTTTAGAAGAGGACAAAATAAAAATCCCTTCTACTTGGAAAGGATTTTCATTAAACACTACCTCAAGGTTATTTGACCTAAGATTATATTTATGCATATACAAGTTAATTTTTTTAAGTCTATATGGTTTTGTCCCCCCAGGTCAAAAATGAATTACATTGAAATCTCAAGCGGACTTATATTTTTCTTTTCGATATCTTCGTGAGGTGTTCCCTTTCGAAAGATTACAAAGTAAGATGACTCCTCTTTATTCGCAGGAAGGCAGGCCCCATGCCACACAGCATCATTTATCTTTACTGCTTCGCCGATATTTACTTTAAAAGCTTCGGTTCTATTTTCAGAATCACCTTCAAGCAAAAGCGGAAGAACAAAGGCACCATCAATCGGAATTAATATTTCCGGAGTCCTCAAATGTCTTTCCATCCCGGTTATCTTATTTTCTTTCTGACGATATACGACGCAGATGCCGATTTCGGTTTCACCATTAATGTTATAATCTGCGATATCTGCCCAGAATTTATAGTCTGCTGCTTCGGATGTTGGTTTACCGGAGGGAAGTGTTACAACTGAACCGAATTTCTTAAAGTTGGAAGTGGAAATTGTTTTGGATTTAATAATCATACTAATTTATTATTGCTATTAAAACTACAACACTGGTTGGGATTGGAGTGCTTCTCTTTAAGCTTTTCTTGTAATTTACCTGAAAAATTCTTATACTTTTTTTTCAAAAAATCATTTATCAACCTCAATAAATGATTTCAAAATTCCTCAAATTTACTGTTTAATAATTCAACAAAAATAATTCCACAACCGTTTCACAACCGTTCCAATTATCGTCCCACAACTGTACTTCTCCATTAACATTCTAATATTTTTTGCCGCTTGGATAGGAAGAAGCGAGGTTTAATACTGTTATTTACTCAAAATTTTAATGATAGCGATTTTCCCACCATCAAGCTTCAGATTATTTAAAGAAGTTATGCCCTTTCCAATTTTGATATCAGTGAAAGGATTTTCTTTTCCCAATTCATTATAGAGAGAAGCTTTCCCTTTTAACTCAAGCGGAATAATTACATTTATTGATTCAGTTCTTGTAT
>DATICR010000261.1:0-4023 GCA_035456745.1 Ignavibacteriaceae bacterium | reverse complement strand
CCCACATCCCTACATATTTTTTAACCTCAGGAGAATTTTCAAGTCCTTTATTTAATCCCTCCGCAGCAAGAAGCTGATCTTCAATATATTTACGTATGTATGCCGATAAAGAAGATCCTATGCTCATTTCATTTAAATCTTTTACAACTAATCCATCGAGACTGAGCTGATTCAGGAAAGGACCAACTTTTACTGGTTTCTCTTTTATTTTAATGAAGATTCCCTTGCGGGAATCCGGATCAATTTTTTGTAAAGCAGAATAAATTTCATTCCCCTTTAAATAGAACTTATCTTTATTTTCATTACCTTCTTTAATATTCCTGTTAGAATACTTTGCTTTAAATTCCGGCATAAATATTTTTACCAGCTTCTCAAAGATGCCCTTATCGGCTGTCACTCTTGAATCTTTGAAAAAGTTATGGTAATAATCAAGATAGATTTGATGTTCGATCCTTGTCCCTACTATTTTTTTAACATTCTCATATGTGGATTCTGTATTTCTAACATCCGGATTATTTGCAATGCTGATTAACTTTATTATGTAAAATCCATCATCACTTGCTATAGGGCCAGTAAATTGCCCCGGTTTCAGATTATACACACTGTCTTCAATCTTTTTATCCATTGTTCCGAAGGTTACCTGTCTCGGGTTGGCGTCGTTTTCGCTTCTGTAGGAAAGAAGAGAATCAAATGAAGCTCCTGAAACAAGCTGATTAAAAATCTCCTGGATCTCCTTCTCTTGTTTTGAATAAATAAACTCTACATTTATTAATTTCAGAATTCTATTAAGACCTTCTTTTATGTCCTGCTGCGACAAAGTGACTTTATCTTTAATTTCCTTTGTATACAATGCATCCCTGACAAACATATTTTCAAGTGGGGTAAAAATCGATTTGAAATCTTCTGATGTATCATAACCTTTTTCTCTTGCGTCAAGAGATAAAAGTTTTTCGGCTATAAGCTGATGTAAAAACTCTTCTTTTGCAGCAAGCCGATCACTTTTTTGCATCAGGTTGGGGTGAGCACTAAAATCGAAACGTTCCCTGAACTCAGATTCATAAATTTTATAAGGACCAACTTTAGCCAATACTTTATCTTCCTGAGCATATAATAGTCCGGAAAAAATTAATAATATGAAAAACTGATAGTAAATGTTCCTCATTCCACATTTCCCAAAAAGGACTGTATATTCCCCCACCTTTATCTTGTTATCATTTTCTTTTAAATACTTTATTCTTTTACCTTTTATCTTTAATCTTCTCCTGTGTTTAACTTTAGAAATGTAAACCTACCGTAAATCTGTGCGTTGCATTAAGTCTTCCATAATCCGCCCAGGCGTAATCAAAACTAACTTTTGAACTGCCGGAAAATCCAACTTTTGCTCCTGCGCCTAGCACCAATCCACCCTCAGAATCCTTCAGTAGCAGATCACGATAACCTCCTCTTACTGCAAATGAACCAAGGAATTCCCATTCTCCGCCTATATTAATTCTTTCATTATTATCATTGGAATGCATGGCATCTGTGGAGAAAATAAATTGATTCCATTCGGCAAAAGTCATTGAATAAGATATTCCAACTCTGAACAAAGTTGGAAGACTATATGAACCCATCCTTAAACTTGAAGGCAGCTTTGAATTGTCCCCATGCACATTGGGATCTGCATCGTAATTAAAATAAATGTCTCTGCCGTCATATGATGCCCGGGGGCCAAAATTGGAAACGCTGGCGCCAAGTCTAAGTCCTTCAATTGCAGTCTGGTATTGCACTCCAAAATTCAAAGATACATCATTGAGACTGGTATTATATATTGTTTCCTGAATATAGTTTACAGCTAATCCGGCTGACACACGATCAGTCAATAATATTGCATAGGCAAGACCTAATGAAAGGTTGGTTACATCATAGTAAAGACCGGTTCCTTTCTCTTTTTCAACAGTCCTGATTTCAATATCCCCTGAATTCAATGATGTCACCTGGACTGCAAATGTTCCTACTCCATCTATATTTAATGCTGCAGTTGCATAACTGTAATTAATATCAGCCAGCCATTGGTTATAAGTAAACTGAACATCCACACCTTCAAGCTCACCAAGACTTGCCGGGTTATAGAATGCAGCGGATGCTTCATTTGAAAGTGATGTTCCCGCGTTACCCATCGCAACAAACCTGGAACTTGGTTCAATTTTCAAAAACTGACCAATTGTAGTTGCCACCTTGCTTTGAGCAACGGCATCAGCAGCAAATAAAATCAAAATAAATATTACGGTTATTCTAATTATTGTCTTCATATTAATCACCGCTTATTTAATTATTGCAAATTTACCGATGTAATCATCAGACCCCGGAGTCTCCACGTGGAAAATGTACAGCCCGGGAGCAACTTCAAGGTTGTCTTTTGAACGCATATTCCAGGCGATATAATTCTGGAAACCTCCATCATGATGAAGTGTCTGTACAAGTTCTCCTGTGATCGTATAAATTCTGACAGTGGCATTGACAGGAATAGCCCTGAATTCGATTCTTCGATCTCCACGGCCGGTCTGAGCATATGGAGCCTGCTCGAAAGAAGCCATTCCCATATAAGGATTCGGAACTACATATGGTTTTTCAACTGCATAATCTGACTTCTGTTTATTAAAATCGATAAATGATGAATCAGTAACAAAACTGAAAACATCTTTTTCATTATACGGAACATTTATCGTCAACTGATAATTGTCTCCCACTGTTGGGAAGATTGAGTTTACATATTTAGGTCCGTAAACTGTATCAACTGATACTCTCCATACAGGCTGCCTGACTCCATCATTATTTTTCGCAAGAATTTCTATATATTCATCGTGCTTACTTATCGTCTGATTTCCATCTGTATCATAAAATCTGAAGTCAGCCTGAAAGTCCTGACCTTCTTTTGGCATACCTATGATTTTAAATTTAGATGGAACCGCGGGTATGGTACTTGTGCCAATTGAAGTATCCAGCACCTGATCGGAAAATTGAATTAAATAGTCAGCAGGATAATTGGGACGTTTAGCATTTGCAGGAGTTGTTGTTGCAGAAGCACGAGTCTGTAACACCAGGTTTGAATGACTGTTTGGTAAAAATCCGGAATTCAATGTATCAGGTGTAAGTTTAGGTGGCACAAAGATCAGCGGTAACATTCCATTACCCACAGGTCCTCTCCCAAGTGCTTTCAAATCATTTCCACCGATGAATACTGTATCCGTAGCGCCGCCCGTTATGTCATACATTTCATAAGTTGATGCCTTTATTGAATCCGGAGGTGACTTAAATCTTAATTCGAATGTATGATTTCTGGGTATGAGATCGGGATTAGGAACATCGAGAGAAATTTCACCGACACCATATCCTTCTTTATGAGTTAAATTAGTATAGGTACCTGGTTTATAACCCGGAGCCTGTGCATTTGGAAAAACAATTACAACATTTTTAGGAAGTATTATTCCGCCCCTTAATGTCTGATTTACAGATATCGGACTTTCAGAGGGGTAAATGTGTAAATCCTCAATTCCCTTATCATAAGCAGTTACTGCATAGAAATATCTTTGACCATTTATAACAGTAGTATCCTTAAAATGATGCTCAACACCGGTATTATTGCCGAAGAAAAATTGCAAACCTTCAACTGAAATCTGACTATAATCATAAACATCATCATCAAGATCATAAACTGCCAGTGGCTTGCCCGGACCGAGAAGCCCAATCCCCTGAGCATCATATATTATCTGAGGATCGAGAAAACTTTCATCTGTACTTCTATATATTTTATATCCTTCGAAATCATTTGTATTGGTAATAGGATCAAATGCATCTTCAGCAGCATTATCCCACGTAAGATTAACAAAACCATCTCCGGGATATGCATGAAGTGTCGGTAGCGGAGGTGGAGTAGCAAACTGATAGTTTGCATTGTAAATCGTTTGAACGATCTGTACAGTTTTTCTCATTTGATTCAGATCAGCACCGAAAGCAAGTGCAAGACTAAACCTTTCTGTTTTT
>DATICR010000260.1:0-5489 GCA_035456745.1 Ignavibacteriaceae bacterium | reverse complement strand
CTTGTACCTTCATATTCAACGAACATTTTAAAGCGTGCCATTAATGAAGCCTTGCTTCTTCTTCAGCATAATCATCAACAGATTCAAATATTCTGACCTTTATCTTATCCACATTAGACGGCAGCTTTTGTTTCTGAATTTGAAAAAGAATATACCTGCATATATTCTCAACCGTCGATTGAAAATTGACAATCACCTTTTTTGATTTAACCGATTCAAGAAATTCTATAATTTCTTTATCCTTTTCAAAGACCATAAAAGCATGATCCAGTTCTTCAATAACGGGGATTACTATTTTCTTTAAGTCGAAATAATCCATTATCATTCCATTATCATCAAGATTTCCTTCAAGCTCGACTATCATTCTATAGGAATGACCATGAATATTTTTACACTTCCCGAAATGTTCAGGCAGGCGGTGTCCCATTTCCCAATGAAATTCTTTTGCGATTTTCATTTTATTTCACCGGGATAAATCCCGGTGTTAACCTTTCAGTGAAAAATCTTAGTACTTTTAACAATTAATTTTATACTCCTTTTGTTTCAGGCTGCCATATGAATTTATGCAGTTGTAATTGGAACCTGGCGCGAAGCTTATCCTCAAGCATCCAGTTAACCAATGAAACAGGTTCGAGTTTTCCAAAAACTACCGAAAGCAGGATATTACATTTTTTATCAAGCTCACATTTTTTTATGATATCTTTTGTCCACTCATAATCTTCCCTTGACCCGATTACAAATTTCACTTCATCATCAGGTTTAAGGTAATTTACATTTTCATAGAGGTTTTTTTTCATCATTCCGCTGGAAGGGCATTTGAAGTCCATAATTATCATTACCCTCTTATCAATATCCTTTATGGGGAGACTTCCACCGGTTTCAAGCATTACGACAAAGTCTTCATCGCAGAGTTTTTGAAGTAATAATTTACATTCATCATATTGAAAAAGAGGTTCGCCGCCGGTAACCTCAACCAGATTGCAGTCATAGCTTTTGACTTTTTCAATAATCTGTTCAATTGTATAGTCCTTTCCCTCATAAAATGCATATTCAGTATCGCAGTAAGTACAGCGCAAATTACAATAAGTTAAACGGACAAATACACAGGGCAATCCTGCTTTACTACTCTCACCCTGAACCGACAAATATATTTCGTTTATTTTAAGCATATTTTCGATGATTTATTAAATTATAGTTGCTAAGCCACAAAAGTCAATACGAGTTTTTTAAGTTAACGATTTTTTGAAAAAAAATAAGAAAAAAATACATTACGTGAAGAAACAGGCTAAAATCAAACATTATTCGGAAACTAACGGGATAAATTTAGTAAAGAATACGTTGACATAAAATGTTCAATTATCTATATTTACTGTCTATAATTTTTAAATCCAAGGATATAAGGACATATGGCAAGTCACAAATCGGCAAAGAAAAGAATTCGTACGAATGCAAGAAAAAGAGTAGTCAACAAAAACTACGAATCGATGTTAAAGACCAATTACAAAAAAGCCCTTGCCTCTGAAAACAAAGAAGAAGCTGAAAAATTATATAAAGAAGCAGTTTCAGCCATTGACCGGGGAGCTACGAGAGGAATTATCCATCTGAATAATGCCGCACGCAAAAAAGCCGCCTTAACAAAGCATCTGAACAGTTTAGCTGCTGAAAAAAAATAAGCATAAAATAACGTTTTATTCTATAGCAAAGCCCTCAAAGAAGAGGGCTTTGGCAATTAATGTAATTGGGAAGAGATTAAAACCTGGGGAATAAGATAAAAGTAAAAAGATTAAAGAAATGGAAAAAGAAAAAAGATTAAAGATTATTTCTTTGCTTAAAATCAGCGCAAAATGGGAGGAAAAATTAAACACATAGAGAGCCTGATTAATTAATGCCCATACGGGATAAGTTCTTACTGATAATAGACCTCATCCTATAGGGTGTGTTGCACAATTACATTATTTGTATTTAGTAAGCCATTAATAATAATTGTTGACCCTCTACAAGGGTCAGGGACAGTTGACTATTAATGATTCTACAATAATTGAACCTCTACGAGGTTCCGATACAATGTCTTAACCAAAAAAATTAACTAATTTCCCCGCTCCAAATAGCAATTCCTGTTGTGCAACAAACTCTATATGGGAAGGACTTGTTTGTAATCAGGACTGTTTAATTGTAGTGTTAACTTGACAATACATTTGAATAAATAGCTTTCGTAATCTTTCTAAAATGAGCGGTAAGAGTAATCCTTTTTTGGTTCGCGTTACGACAGACTATCCTCTTCTTAATTCAGCCGGAAATTCATTAATCCTTTTATTAGCCAATCCAGCCGTCTTATACACAGCCGGGTAAAAGACCGGCAGTACTAATTATTCCAATTTTCCCGAAAATTGCGACAAAAATGACTGCCCGCCATAATCCAGGTTATCTTTTTAAATAAAAACCAACAAAAATTAATGGCAAATAATTTGCTTAGAACATTATAACTAGTTGAGTGGAGGTTTTTATGATAGAAGCGATACTTATATTAGCACAAGTCCTTTTTCTCATATATCTTGGACTTAAATTCTATAAAAGAGTTTTGAACAACAGGGTCCGGATCAGATAAAAAATCCCTTTTAATTGAACGGATGTCCCTTTCTGTTCTATTCAAAACACTATTCTTTCGATACTTTTTACCTATAATCTTAAATTAATTGAAAGGATAGTGCTATGAATAGGAAATTCACTATTTTCGCCTATGTCATTTTTCTTGGCTTACTGTTTTTTCCAACCACGTCTTTTTGTACAAATCACGATGTTAATGTTCAGAGCTATTCATTTACTCCAGCAAATTTGAATGTTACCGTCGGGGATACTGTTACCTGGCATTGGGTAAACGGTGTACACACAACAACCTGCGATGGATCTCATACCGGGACATCACTGCCGCCGGGGGCTGATCCATGGGATGCCCCTATGACCAGTGCCGATACAATTTTTTCTTATGTGGTCAATGTAGAAGGTGAATATGATTATATATGTATTTACCATTATCCTACTATGGTTGGTACAATAACCGCGACTGCTCTACCTGTTGAGCTTGTTTCTTTCAACGGAGCATTAAGCGGTGATGTAGTTAATCTAAGCTGGCAGACAGCGACCGAAAAAAATAACAAAGGATTTGAAGTTCAAAGGAAAAATGGAAGTTCATGGGATAAAATTGGTTTTGTTCAGGGTCATGGAACAACAATCCAGAAGAACGAATATTCATATAAAGATAACATCGGAAATCTTACTCAAAAAGATTTTACATATAGGTTGAAACAAATTGATTATTCCGGTTTATATGAATACAGCTCTGAAATCACTATCAATAATTCCAGTCCTTCAAATTTCAGTTTATCTCAGAATTATCCGAATCCTTTCAACCCCAGTACACAGATAAGCTATACCCTGTCGCAGAACTCAGATATTCAGCTCAAAGTTTATGATGCATTGGGTAAAGAAATAGCAACACTTGTAAATAGTAAACAAGCTGCCGGTAAATATGAGGTTACATTTGATGCCTCAAAACTGTCAAGCGGAATTTATTATTATACTATTACTGCAGGTTCTTTTAATGAAACCAGAAAAATGATTCTGATGAAATAATATCCTATCATATTCAAAATCCTTAAGCCGGGACTAATTCTCCCGGCTTTTTTATTCTCAAGAAAAACCCGAATACGGGTCTTCAATAAGATATCGTCTCTATAACACCTCAATCGGCGAATTTGTAAATCAGGCAATTATCATTTAATTATTACAATATTCTGACAAATAAATTTGATGATTTTTAAATAATAACTAATTTTACCCATCGAATCTTCCTGACAAGTTAAATTTAAATCCAAGGAATATGTTAAGGTATATATCCGTTCTTATTTTGTTAGCAGGTTTATTTAATCTTTCGTTGTCCCAGACAAAAGAATTCTCACCTTTACAGGGAAAATTATTTTTATCAATCAGCGGTGCGGTACTTTTCCCCAGAACGGACTTTATTAATCCGGTACAGACACCTTTAGGTGTCGGATCAATCGATTATTATTTCGGGATTAAATCAAAGCACGTACTTGGGATTCATTTTTATGGCGGAATGGGTGAACTGGCAGGAACAGACAGCAATCTGACGCCCTATGAATATTCCGATAATTTATTCTTTTTTGGAGGGGGATTAAATTATGGTTACACAATAGGGCATACCTTTATACCTTACGTATTTTTTGGTATTTCAAACTTATGGTTCAACCCTATGGACAACAATAACAATCCTATTATCCAAAATAAACCTGTTTCTGAAAACCTTACAAAAGTTACTTATAATTATGAAATTGGTTTGAAAATAATCTTAAGCGAGCGAACCACCATGAATTTCAGCGGAGGCATATTTGCAACCATGACCGACTATCTTGATGGATTAAGTATTGGGAACTACAATGATGCCTTTTATTATGGTATGGTAGGAATCTCGGTTTCATTTTCCGGCGACGAGGACAGTGACGACGACGGTATTCCCGATTCCTTTGATGCCTGTCCGGATACTCCTCCCGGAATCAAAGTAAATTCTCACGGTTGTCCTCCCGATGCTGATAATGACGGTATTCCTGATTATAAAGACAAATGTGCCGATACACCGCGGGGTACACCTGTCGATTCAAACGGATGCTCGGTGTTACCTGATTATTCACAAATAGAGAAGTATAATTCACAGAATGAATATGCCGCAAGTAAAATGGTTTACACAGACGGCAGAATTTATGTTATACAAATATCGGCATGGAGAACAAGACGGGAAGCAGAAGCTGAAGCAGAAAAATTCAGGAAATTGGGATATAATGCATTTGTAGATGACAATTTAAAGGATAAATGGAATGCTACATGGTACCGAGTAAGGATTGGGTACTTCGATACTTTTTTTGAAGCGCAAACACTGGCAGAGAAGCTTAAGTAGAATTGGCGAAATTACGAATTAGCGAATTTACGAATTATCCAGGGAACAACTCTTTTATAAGGTTTGGTATTGAATTGGCGGATTTACGAATTAGCGGATTAGCGAATTATCCCAGGGACAACTCTTTTATAGGCAGGTTGAGAATATAGGTTTGGTGTTGAATTGGCGAATTAACGGATTAGCGAATTATCCAGGGAACAACTCTTTTATAAGCAGGTTGAGAATATAGGGTTGGTGTTGAATTGGCGAATTTACGGATTAGCGGATTAGCGAATTATCCCAGGGATAACTCTTTTATAAGCCGATTGAGAATATATCATTTTTTCTATTGGTTCACACTTTTAAGGGATTCAATTAAAACATTATTATTGGATAATCACGAAATTGTCCAGACCAAGGCTATAGATTAAGTTCCCTTTGTTTCCCCTTTAATCATATGCCAGATAGTTAGAAGAATGATTTGAATATCTAGCCAGAAACTCCAGTTCTCAATATACCAGAGATCATATTCTATCCGCTT
>DATICR010000259.1:0-4055 GCA_035456745.1 Ignavibacteriaceae bacterium | reverse complement strand
GTCTCAAAATTAAAATCATTTTATTCAGAGGGTCGAACTTTCAAAGATGCATTCAGAGAGTTGCTCTTCTGGATTTTTGATAGTTTCGGTCTTATGCTGTTTGATCCGCAGGATACAGAAGTAAAAAATTTATTAAAGCCTATATTTAAGAAAGAAATTTCCGAATTCAGAACCCATTCAGAAAAATTGGTTAATGTTAGTGCATGTCTTGAAGAAGAGTATCACGCGCAGGTTAAGGTAAGGCCCATAAATCTTTTTTACCATACTGAGGAAGGCAGATACCTTATAGAACCTGTTGAGAATGAATTCCGGCTGAAGAGAAAAAGAAAAAAGTTTTCCTACGAAGAACTGATCGCTTTAATCGATAGTGAACCTGAAAGATTTTCTCCAAATGTCCTTCTGCGACCGGTAACCCAGGATTACCTCCTTCCTACCGCATTTTATATTGGAGGTCCAAGTGAGGTTGCTTATTTTGCACAGGTCATGCCTCTTTACACTACTTATCAGGTAGAACCGCCTGTTATTTATCCGAGATCTTCTGCAACAATACTTGAAAAAAATATTGCTTCGATACTTGAGAAGTATAGTTTAAGCCTTACTGATGTATTTATTGATTCTGAAAAACTTAAAGACAGAATAATTCAGAATATCTCTCCGGATTCTCTTGATGATATTTTTTCCCATATAGCGACAGATATAGAATTATCTTTCGATAAATTAAAAGAGCGGCTGTTTGAATTCGATAAAACTGTTGCTGATGCCAGTACAAAGTACAGACAAAAAACTCTTCAATATCTCGAAGAACTTAAAGGGAAAGCTATTGATGCCCAGAAGAAAAAGCACGAAATAACTTTAAGACAAATAGATAAGCTGAGTGTTGCTGTTTATCCGAAATCCAATTTCCAGGAACGAGAATTTAACTTCATTTATTTTGTATACAGATATGGGATTAAATTAATTGATAAGATATATGAAGAGCTTTCAATAAATAAATTCGAACACCAGATTATAAATATCTAAACTTATTTTGCTCTGATGATGAATACCGACAGCTATACTATTACTGCTTCGGACTCAGCGTCAAAAAAGTACAGCTTATTTCTATTAAACATAAGGTTTCTCTTTGATCCTACAGGAGGTTCTTCCCGAGCAGGTACCCTGGCAACGAATTGAATATCATCCAACTGGAAATACAGAAATATTTCATTTCCCATTGGCTCTATAACATCAAGGACAACTTCTTTCGCTGTATATTCCTCCCTCTCTGCATTTTCGAAAGTATCATAGATATCCTCAGGCCTTATGCCAAGCCAGACTTCTTTACCGTTATAATTCTTAAGTTTTGCTTCTCTTTTTCCGTTGAGAGTAAAGTTAAGATCACCCCCTGCACTATTAAAAGAAAGACTCCTGTTACTTTTTATTTTCCCTTTAATAAAATTCATTGAGGGACTACCAATAAATCCGGCAACAAATCTATTTACGGGCTTGTTATAAAGATTCAGAGGAGTATCTATTTGATGTACAATCCCATCCTTCAAAATCACTATGCGTTCCCCCATTGTCATTGCTTCAGTCTGATCATGTGTCACGTAAATCATTGTCGCGCCAAGTCGTTTATGAAGACGTGAAATTTCAGTTCTCATCTGCACTCTTAATTTTGCATCAAGATTGCTTAATGGCTCATCGAATAAAAACACTTTTGGCTTACGTACAATTGCTCTACCCACGGCCACACGCTGTCTTTGGCCTCCCGACAATGCTTTTGGCTTCCTTTCAAGATATTCTTCAAGACCAAGTATTCTGGCAGCATCAGTTACCCTACTTTTTATTTCTTCCTTATCAAATTTTCTCAGTTTCAATCCAAAAGCCATATTTTCATAAACCGTCATATGCGGGTATAATGCATAATTCTGAAATACCATGGCAATATCTCTATCTTTCGGAGAGACATCATTTACTTTTTTACCGTCAATAAAGAGTTCACCCTCAGTGATTTCTTCAAGACCGGCAATCATTCTAAGAGTTGTTGATTTACCGCATCCGGAAGGACCTACAAGTACAACGAATTCCTTATCGTGCACTTCAATATTTATATCTTTTGCGGCAACCTGTCCGCCCTCATATACTTTGGTTACATTTTTTAAGACAACCTCAGCCATAACAAATTTCTTTTAATTGGTTAAGAAAATGTGGATTTGATATTTTTACACTTTCAAAATTATCAACTTTTCCCCCGTTTTCCAATAAAGAAGACAATATACCAAAGGTCATTGCAATTCGGTGGTCATGATAACTGTTAAAAATGAGGTTTTTGTTCGTGATTTTACCGGAAATTTTGTAGCCATCTTCATATTCTTCCACATCCAGACCGGTGAGTCTGAGATTCTCGCAAACAGCTTTAATCCGGTCGGTTTCCTTAAATCTTAATTCTTTTGCATTCCGGATCTCAAAATCCCCTTCAGCAAATATTCCAGCAATTGTGAATGCCGGAATTTCATCAATAATATTTGGAATAACAGATTCATCAATTTTTATGTTCTGTAATTTACTACTGCGAACAATAATATCACCGTATATTTCCCCCGAACTGGTTTTCTCATTTAATATTTCGATTAGTGCTCCCATTTTTTTTAGAATTTCCAGAATACCAATTCGAGAATTGTTAAGTGTAATGTCCTTAATGTGAAGTTCAGAATTATTCGTTAATAATGTAAGAATAATAAAGAAGACAGCCGTTGAAATATCAGATGGAATAAAATATTCCTTTGGGGATGGATATTTTGATTCAGACACATAGATATGTCTTTTCCCATTTAGTACTTCTGTCCTCAGGCCAAGCATTTTCTCGGTATGATCTCTGGATGGGATCTTCTCTACAACGACAGTTTCCTTTGTAAGGTGAAGTCCTGCAAACAGGACAGAACTTTTAACTTGTGCGCTTGCAACCGGAAGCTCATAAGTAATAGGGTTCAGTTTATCCGACGGAAAAATTTTTAACGGTAAAGTCAGATCGGGTGAGGAGATTATTTTGGCACCCATTGAAATTAAGGGAACAAGAATTCTTTTCATTGGACGGGCAGAAAGTGATTCATCTCCAATGATTATCGATTCAAAATCCTGTGCTGCAAGGATCCCCGTTAGCAGTCTTGTAAGTGTTGCTGAATTACCGGCATTCAAAGGATTTTCCGGTTTTTTTAATCCTTTAAAACCTCTTCCAAATGCTACATAATCGTTTCCTTTTTTTTCTATTTCAACGCCAAGCTGCCGGAAACAATTAACAGAAGAGATTACATCTTCACCGTCAGCAAGGTTTTTAATAATGGACTTGCCTTCGGCAAGTGAAGCCATCATTACAGCACGATGTGAAATTGATTTATCGCCGGGAAGTTTTAACTCACCTTTAATTCCGTATATGTGATTAAACTCTTTAAATTCATTCATTTTTTTAGCCACGATTCAGATTTTTCTTCCAGTTCTGCTTCATTCAGCAGGTCGTACATTCCTTTTCTCTGTCGTTGTCTCAAAGCTTCATAAAGTATCACTGCAGTGGCTACAGATACATTAAGACTCTGAACCATACCGTACATTGGTATCATAAAGGTTTCGTCTGCCAGATCAGCCGCTTCCACTGAAGCTCCTCTATGCTCATTTCCCAATACAACAGCAATTTTATTTGTAAAATCAATATCATAAAGACTCATAGATTTTTCTTTTAGTGCTGAAGCATAAATCTTAAATTCCTTTGAACGCAATTCGGAATAACATTCCTTAACGGATTTATATTTCTCTTTGACTACCCATTTGAAAGCCGAAGCAGATGATTTCCTGCCTATTTTCGGGAACTGTTCTTTAGTATAAACCAACGAGATGCATGGAATCCCGACAGCATCGCAGGTTCTGAAGATTGCACTTACATTATGAGGATCGTGTACATTTTCAATCACTACCATCAGTGAGCCCTGACGCGCCTTTAAAACTCTTTCTACTTTTGCAACTCTTTTTTCTGTTCTGAAGCTTTTCACAAAGTGCTTTTATTAAAGACTAATTTATATACT
>DATICR010000258.1:0-2228 GCA_035456745.1 Ignavibacteriaceae bacterium | reverse complement strand
TATAAATATTTTTAAAATTATTATCTTCTTTTTTCAATAAATGAAATTGTATTCCCCATTTATCCGGTTTATTTATCTCAGTGCCGGCTGCAAATTCTTTTGTGGTGTCCTCACTGAAATTTCCAAGCACCGCTATCCGGACATCAACACCCAGCACTTTCCTGGCTTCATTAACTGCGGCTTCCGGAGTGTTAATTTCTATATTATATAGGGGTGGTTTGGTCTGTTTTTCATTGCAGGAATAGATTACCAGAACTGAAATAATTATTAAAACAAAATAAAGTTTTTTATTTAATAACAACTTTTGTCCCTTTCATTACAATAGTTGAAAGTTCATATATGTCTTCATTACTGACAGCAATTGAACCATCTGTCCAATTGAACACAAAAGGCAGGTTTTTGAAAATAAAATTATATTCGCCAATACCATGAATACTGATATCATTTCCAAGAGTAGTTTTAAGTTTCGGACAACCTTCATAATAAAATTCAAATTTTAGTTCATCAAACTCCTCCTGTGTTATCATATTTTTTCTTAATGCCTCAGTAATATCATTAATATTCGGGTAATTTAGTTTTAATTCGATATAATATTTATGGCTTGTATCAATTGAACAAATCTGATAAGTGCCTACAGGAGTAGCATAATCACCTTCTCTTGTTTTTGAGGCATTAGCATTCTTACCGAAATTTGCTCTGTAGGTTTTAATTAATACGGTATCTTCGTAAAGGTTTAATGAATAATTTTTTTTATCTATTATAATATTTGGCTCTTTCAGCACTGTAAATCCTTTTTCCCTCATCGCATCGCTTACAGGCACTTCCCTTAGATTAAGTATGATGCCATAGACAATGACTCCAATAATAAATAATATAATCCCACCGCCGAAAAAAAGTGCACTTTTCAGAATTTTCGGATTGAACAATTTTTTAAGTAGCGGAAATATTTTCTTAGAAATATCCCGAATATTATATTTCATTAATTGCAGAGATGTTCTTCAATATACTGAACTTTTGGCTGTGAAAATTTAGTCAAAAAAAGGATAATATTTTAGTTAATTGAACCAGAAATCAATAAAAAACCCGGACTTGCCGGGTTTTAATTAAGATATAATTCTTTAATTATACTTCCATAATTTCTTTTTCTTTATGCTTCAATATTTCCTCAATTATTTTTATATGATCATCTGTTAATTTCTGGGTTCGTATTTCGGCTTCTTTTAACTGATCTTCAGAAATTGTCTTCCCCTTCTCTTCTCTTTTTAAATGATCATTTGCATCGCGTCTCACATTTCTAACTGCAACTTTAGCTTCCTCACCAAATTTCTTTACAAGCTTGACAAGCTCTTTGCGTCTTTCTTCGTTAAGGGGTGGGATGGGTATTTTAAGATTCGTACCATCACTCGCCGGGTTAAAACCGATATTTGCTTCAAGAATAGCTTTATCGACAGCATTAAGTATTGATTTATCCCATGGCGTAAAAGAGAGGGTGTGTGCATCGAGGACATTCAGATTACCAACCTGACTGATGGGCGTCATCGCACCATAGTAATCAACCTTTATCCCGTCCAGCAAAGCAGTTGTTGCTTTACCAGATCTGATTTTTGCAAGTTCTCCTCTCAGAGCATCTATGGATTTGTCCATCCTGGATTTTGCATCTTTTAATATTTGTTCCATAGTTTCCTCATTTTTTAAGTTTCTGCGGCAATTTGATTAATTGTTGTTCCAACAGGTTTTCCTTCTGCCAGATTTAGAAGATTATTCGGAAGGTCCATATTAAAAACAATCATAGGAAGATTATTCTCCTGACAAAGACTGACTGCGGTTAAGTCCATTACCCGAAGGTTTTTTTTCAGAATTTCAAGATACGATATGTTATCGAATTTAACAGCATCCGGATTCTTTTCGGGATCTGTATTGAAAACTCCATCAACCCGCGTTCCCTTTACAATTACATCTGCTTCTATTTCAACAGCACGCAAAGAAGCTGCAGTATCAGTTGAAAAATATGGATGGCCCGTACCTGCACCAAATATCACCACCCTTCCCTTTTCAAGGTGGCGGATTGCCCTCCTGCGAATATAAGGTTCAGCGATTTCATCCATTTTTATTGCGCTCATTAAACGAGTGGGGATATTGCACTTTTCAATAGCATTCTGAAGAGCGAGAGAATTGATCATTGTTGCAAGCATTCCCATTTGATCACCAGTAACTCTATCGATACCCTG
>DATICR010000257.1:0-5762 GCA_035456745.1 Ignavibacteriaceae bacterium | reverse complement strand
TGGCTATGACAGCAAGTTTTACTTCCATGTTGCTTGCCGGATTGATGATATCACGAATTAACAGTCAGGATAAAGAACTTGATGAACAGCTTGTAATACTTAAGAATTACGGAAATAGAATATTAAATGAATATTCAAAGGATTTGATGAAAGTAGCTTCGTTAGACTTCAATCGGGCGGTATTTCTCGGATCAGGAATGCTTAAAGGAATAGCAAGAGAATCACAGTTAAAACTGCAGGAGTTGACTGACGGTAAAATTATTTGTAAGCACGATTCTTTTATGGGATTTCGTCATGGACCGAAAGCCGTAATGGATGAAAAGACTTTAATAGTATATCTTTTTTCAAATAGCAGTTATGCGGGCCTGTACGAAAAAGATTTGGTTACCACTATTGCAGAGAACAGAAAAAATCTATTATCGATTGGCATTATGGAAGAAGATATCGTTGACGCCGATATCGATATTAAGATTGTGCTTTCTGAAAATGGCAGACAGATTCATGAAGATTTTCTTCCCGTCGTTTCTGTTCTGCCGGCTCAGCTGCTGGGTTTATTCAAATCAATAAATCATGGATTGAATCCCGATTCACCTTCAGAATCCGGAATGATCCATAGAGTCGTGCAGGGAGTAAATATTTATCCATATGGAAATGGTTAATAATGATTGCTGCAGGCAATAATATATTACAAATACTGAATAAACATAAATCAGGTAAAAGTGTTGGGATAACTTCGGTATGCTCTGCAAACTACTATGTTATCAAAGCCGCTATTCTGAATGCAAAGAAAAATAATCAAACAGTATTAATTGAAGCCACGTCGAACCAGGTTGATCAATTCGGAGGTTATACTGGACTGACTCCTCTGCAGTTTAAACATTCAATTATGGAGCTCGCAGAATTATTGGAATTTCCTCCGGAGGATATTGTGCTGGGAGGGGATCATCTTGGACCAAACAGATGGCAGAATGAATCATCGAATCCTGCAATGCAAAAAGCACGGGATCAGATTTCGGCATATGTATCTGCAGGTTTTACCAAAATTCACCTTGATGCCAGTATGAAATGTTCTGATGACGGTGACCGTAATGAACCTCTGGATCCATCGATTATAGCAGAGCGGTCAGCAATGCTCTGCAAAGCATCTGAGGAAGCAGCATCACGATGGGGAGATGATGCTGATCTTCCTCTATATATTATTGGTACAGATGTTCCGCCCCCGGGAGGAGCAAAAGAACATCAATCAGGTATCCATATCACTTCGCATTCAGAAGTGGAAAAGACGATCAGGCTTACAGAGGAAGCTTTTAAACGATATAATTTAAACGACGCATGGGAACGCGTAATAGCAGTAGTTGTCCAGCCCGGGGTAGAGTTCGGGGATTCAGAGGTTTTTGATTATGACAGAAATAAATCAGCGAAACTTGTTAAGCTCATAGAAAATTATCCTGTCGTTTATGAGGCTCACTCTACCGACTATCAGAAAAGAGAATTGCTGCGGCAGATGGTCGAGGACCATTTTGTATTCCTGAAAGTTGGTCCCTGGCTTACTTATAAATTTCGTGAAGCGGTCTTTAACCTTGCATTAATTGAATCGGAGATTCTTTCTCACAAAAAGGGAATCGTCCTTTCAGATCTGTTGGAGGTAATTGACCACAGGATGCTGAAATTCCCGAAGTATTGGGAGAAATATTATTGTTCTACCAATGAAGAAAATAAGCTGAAAAGAAAATACAGCTACAGTGATAGAATCAGATATTATTGGGCGGATCATATAGTGAATGATTCATTTAACAGGCTGATACAAAATCTTGAAGAGCATCGGATTCCACATACATTATTAAGTCAGTATTTCCCTGAAGAATATTATGCGGTAAGGGAAGGAATCATTTCTGAAGCTCCCGAAGAAATTATTCTTCATAAGATTTCCGGGGTACTGGAAATTTATAATTATGCAACCGGAGGTTTAAATTGAAAATTCGTCCATGGCTAATCTATGCAATAGTAACAACTGTATTCTGGGGAATCTGGGGAGCATTGATCGAGCTTCCCGAAAAATCGGGATTTCCGGCAACCCTCGGTTATTGTGTATGGGCGCTTACAATGATTTTGCCTGCGCTTGTCGCATTAAAAATAATCAACTGGAAACTTGAGTTCGATAAGAAATCAATTCTTCTCGGATGTTTAATCGGGTTTACCGGTGCCGGAGGTCAGCTTGTATTGTTTCAGGCCCTGAGAACCGGTCCGGCATATCTTGTATTTCCTTTTATTTCACTTTCACCCGTAATTACAATCATTTTAGCATATATATTTTTAAGAGAGAGGGCATCAAAAAAAGGATGGGCTGGGATTGCATTGGCTTTAATAGCCATTATTTTTCTTTCATATCAGCCGCCGAATGATGCTAATAGTTCAGGATATTTATGGATTATACTCTCGCTGATTGTTTTCTTCGCCTGGGGAATACAGGCATATATAATGAGGTTTGCTAACCAGACAATGAAAGCTGAGAGTATTTTCTTCTATATGATGCTGACGGGACTTTTATTAATTCCATTCGCACTTTTGATGACGGATTTTTCACAGGAAATAAATTGGGGATTCAGAGGACCATATTTGGCGGCTCTCATACAAATATTAAACTCAATCGGTGCACTGACAATTGTATATGCATTCAGATATGGAAAAGCAATTATAGTAAGCCCGATGACTAATGCCGTTGCGCCTGTAATCACTATAATATTATCGTTAATTATTTACCAGGTTATCCCTCATCCCATAATAATTACAGGGATGATCTTGGCGCTGATATCAATCTTCCTTATGGCAATTGAAGATACTTCCGAAGAGCCTGCAGGTGAAATGATTCCGGGAAAGGCAAAATGAATAACAAAAGATTTGATGTAATTGTAGTAGGAGAATTAAACGTCGATTTGATTCTTAACTCAATTGAGTCATTTCCTGAGATGGGCAAAGAAAAAATTGCAAAGAGCATGACGCTGACACTGGGAAGTTCTTCTGCAATTTTTGCCGGCAACCTGAGCACGCTGGGTGCTAAAGTAGCCTTTGTGGGTAAAATCGGAGACGACGCATTTGGTATTCTCGTTAAGGAAAGATTGCAGGATAAAAAAGTTAATACTGATTTTATAATCACCGGTAAGCTGAATACCGGGGCAACAATTGTGTTAAATTATTCTGAAGACAGGGCAATGGTTACATATCCCGGTGCAATGGAAGATTTAACTATCGCCGATATAAATGAGGATATGATAAAATCGGCAAGACATCTGCACTTCTCCTCTTACTTTCTTCAGCCGGGAATGCAACCGGGTCTTTTGGGACTTTTTAAAAAGGCTAAAGAAAATGGTTTAACAACTTCTCTTGACATTCAGTGGGATCCGGAAGAAAAATGGAATTTTAATTATAAGGAAGTGCTTCCGTTTGTAGATGTGTTTCTCCCAAACGAACAGGAAGCGCTTCTTTTGACACAGGAACATGTATTAGAAAATGCAATAAATAAACTTACATCTGTCTGTAACCTGGTAGCAGTAAAGCTGGGGAGTAAAGGTTCAATCGTCGCAACAAAGAAAAAAAATGATTTCAAGCAGTCATTTTATAATAATAATGTTGTCGATGCTATTGGTGCCGGAGACAGTTTCAATGCAGGATTCATTTTCAAGTACATTAACGGTTGTGAAATCGATGAATGTCATCGCTTTGCGAATCTGACCGGTGCCGTCAATACAACAGCAGCAGGCGGCACAGCAGCATTCGAAAGCTATGACCAGGTAATCAAAACCGGTAAAGAAAAATTCGGATATAAATAATGAAAATTTTTAGAGTGAATATTGTCCAAATTCTGATTATCTTGTCTGTAATTAATTTATTTGCCCAGGAAAACTGGACTCATAAAGTAAGAATTTGCGGAAATCCCCTTTCCGAAAATGAAATAGAATCAATTATCCAGAAAGCGGGAGATAGTTTCGTCTCCGGAATAGAAGTGGATAATGATATAACAGGAAGATACGATAGTTTCCTGGACCCCGCTCAAAAATTGAGTGCGATCAGAAAGATTACAGAGGAGGCACATAAAATTAATAATCATACCTTTGTTTATATCGCTGGATTGGAGTGCATAACTTCTGATGCTGAGAATAAGGAGCACACTTTCTATAAAGACCATCCCGATTGGGTTCAGAGGGATATGACCGGCCGGCCTGCAATATTCGGAGGGAATGATGCATTCTGGATTGCTGAAGGCGATGAGGATGTCTGGATTAGTCCCTATGCAAAGGAATGGCGTAAAATATATATGCAGAGAGTTCGGGAGATTACAGCTACCGGGATTGATGGAATTTATGTCGACATACCTTATTGGATGACACATTTCGAAGGATGGGAAAATACTTGGGCAAGCTTTGATGATTATACTGTGGAAGAATTTAAACAACAAACCGGTCTTGATGCCCGAAAAGACATTAAGCTGGGTGATTATGTAGATCAGGGATTTATAAAGTGGCTCAATTTCAGGATGCAGACTTTGACTGATTTTATGAGAGAGATAAACCAGAATGTTAAAGCAGTAAATCCTGAATGTAAAACAATTGCTGAGATTTATCCCGGTATTTCAGAGGATGCAGTCAGGGTCGGCGCGGATGTTTATAAAATGTATGAAGTTGTCGATGCAATTGCACATGAGTATAGTGAAGGCGAATATTATGCTTCAAACAGGGAACCTTACGACTGGTACAATTATATAATCGGAATGCAAACCTTCAGGGCATTTGCAGGTGATAAGGCTTCCTGGATGTTAATTTATTCCTGGTATGATAATAAAAATGTTGAACCCGCCGAAGCAATGAAAAGTCTTTTCGTCTCCCAGCTCTTTTCGGGTACAAATATGTGGGACGTTAAAGGATATGTAATGTCGTCCACAAATGATATGGAAACCAGGACGGAAGTTTATAAGTGGGCAGCAAAGAATGAGGATATTTTCTACTCTAAAAGAACGCCAATTGAACCGATTAGTGTTTATTTCTCCGATATAACACGAAATTATTTCAGTGAAGAATTTACAGACAGTTATAGAGGAATTCTGAATTTATTAATCCATTCACATCTGCCGTTTCAGATTGTAACTGCAAGGACGATTGATCAGCTCAACCCAAAAATACTAATTCTCCCCGATGTAAAGTGCATAACTGATAATGAGGCCGGTTCTATAAAAAAATTAACTGAGACAGGAACAAAATTCATTGTAACGGGAGAATTAGCGGAATATAATGAAAAACGGCAGCTGCTTAATTCAATTCCTTTGGAAGATAATTTATTGTGGCTTACCGGATTCTTTAACCTTCCTCAATCTGAGAATTATATTGTATTAAAAGACTGTCCCGGCAAATCATACACTGATAAAATAAAAAAAGAACTTAATAATTATTTCAAATCGGGCAACTCAGATGAAATGTCGGCAGCCAGAGATACATTTATATCTGAACTTTCCGGCTTGACATCTTACGTTCCTGAAATAAAAATAGAAGCTCCGGTTGATTTGATTGCAACCTCAGGCAAAAGTGAAGATTATGTTTATTTGTATTTAACCAATGTGCGTGCACTAAATACTGCATATGGTGCAGATAATAAGACTGTTAAGAATGTCAGTATTAGTTACTCCGGTTCTATCGGAAGTGATGAAGTTTATGTGCTTCCGTTTTTAGGAGAACCCGGGCGAATAACTTCCCGGATATCCGGTAACGTTATCA
>DATICR010000256.1:0-8735 GCA_035456745.1 Ignavibacteriaceae bacterium | reverse complement strand
GGGTTCGAATCCCTGTCTCTCCGCAAAACAAAAAATGCCCCGATGAAAATCGGGCTTTTTTTATTTTCCAAAGCGTCAAAAACTTGTTTATGAAGCGAAGGAAAATAAAAAAGCTCGGGGAGCGGTAGCGACCAGGGTTTTTTTTGTTTTAACGATCCCCCTTTGGGATCACCGAAGATAATCCCTTCTCTCCGCAAAACAAAAAATGCTCACGTCATTGTGCCTCAGGAATATACTCCATTATTTCTAAAGGAAACAGTTGGTAACATCTTTGAAAAACGCCTAACATTATCCAGTCGAATGTATACCACTGTAGAAAAGTATAATCATTGATTTTGTATTTCCTCCTTAGTCAGGTAAAAGAAATACCGATACCGGGGATTAATCCAAGTTTGATATTTATATTGTTCAATTTATACTGACCGACTTTTATACTTTCAGAAAATTTACTGGCTTTAAATAAACTTTTCAAAAGAACAGAAACCATTTTACTGTCTTTTATCTTAAGCAGTATTTCATTCCTCTCATCCTCTGAAACGGCTCCGAGGTATTTAAATGTTATGGAGATATCGGGGGGCATCCCAAGAGAAGCATTGATGGATGATACTTCAAAACCCGCTTTTTTGAATAGGTCCGTATTACTATTCAACATCTCCGCTAATTCTTGCAATTTCATTTCCCCTTTTTCTTTATACTCATTTATAATTTCGTTTTTTTCTTCATCCCATAGATTTGTTGTCAATTCACCGAGTTTCTCTTTTACAGAAGCGATGGATGCTTTGGTACTTTTAATCATGACTATACTCCTGAAAAAATTAAATTAAAGATAAAAATCCATAGGTATAATTTAATATTAATGAAAAACACAATCAGGTTTTTGAAAATATTGGAATGATTTTCAGCGATAATAAAAAAGCCGGCACTAAGTCCGGCTTAAATGTAATTAATTCAAAGCTTAATTCTCGAATACATCAACTTTTCCATTAATATGTTTTGTTGAATCAATAATATTACCTTGATCGTCAATAACGCCAACATGGCAAATGACGCAGCTTGAAGGCCAGGTTTGATACCTGTGACCAGTTGGAGGCAGGCCATGACATGATCCGCATTTTGCCTGTGTTCCATCAACCCGGTTCCAAGTTACAGTAACATTATTTCCGTACATTGAATCTGAAGGAGCACCAGTGCTGTCTTCGTAAATATACTGATACAAAGAAGTATCTCTTTTAGCTACAAAATTGCCATGACAGTATATATTGGAACAGGTGTAATTATTGTAATCAAATTTTGAATTAACTCCCCTGTTCGTAACTGCAATTCTTCCAAAAGTAATTTGTGCCGGCAAACCATCAGAACTAATATGAGCAGGATCGAAAAAGCCCTGGGGGAATTTATGACAGTTGGAACACCTGATGTCACCTGATAAATTATTTGTTAACAGATGAGCCGGGTGTGCACCAACTCCCGGTGCTGTTGTTGAAGTATCACCAGCCAGATCAAATGGCGGATATATGTGCCCACCGGGAGCGGGGTCTCCATGACAAGTGTTGCAGGCAAGCGGACCATTCTCTTCTGTATGGCAATTCAGGCAGCTTTTATTTACTGTTCCTCCGGCAAAATCACCACCATGGCATTGCTGACATAGCCTCATATTCCAGTTATTTTCTTTCACCAGGTTTACGTGATAATTTGGTGAATTTGGATCAAGAATACCGGATTTGTGTATAATCAGCTCCGGCGCAGGAGAAATATTATTTTTAAGATCACTGCAGCCTACGAAAACTGCACCGATGATAGTTATAAAAATTAAATAGAATAATTTCACTTTCATATTATTTTTCCGTTTTAATCAATCGGGATTTGAACCGTGACAATATCCGCAGAAACCCGTACCAGCCGGCGTCTGGGGTGAAGCTCCTACATGACAATTAAAACATACAGAACCGTTATCATTATGCCAGTCTCCATGTGTATCTCTCATAAATCCGGATGGATGTGTTCGCGGATTCGTACCTTTAATTCCATCGTTATCAACATGACAGGTCAGACAGGTAGGATCGGCTCCCTGCACATCATGACAGGCAACGCATGTTTCGATATCACGTCTCGCTAAAATAGCATGTTCACCGCCGCCGCTCCCCACTCCAAGAGTAGTAAAGTTAGGCTTAACATGGGAAGCAGGTGCAACACCGCTCATTTCAAAGTCTTCATTTTCACCCTGGTGGCATTCTGTGCAGAAAGTATCAAAGCTATGACATGTCTGGCATTCACTTGACTTCTGCTTTGCATCTATTCCATGCGTAAATCTGTAATCCAACTGGTGAACGCGCATAATCTGTTGTTGCTTTGGACCATCGACAGAGTTATTAGGTACGTATGGTTTAAAGAAATCTTTTGAGGTGTTATTTTCAGTAATCATACTCGTCCCCTCGTGGCATTCTTCGCAGCTATGATTATCATGACACATTACACAATCTGCGTCCAGATCTCTGGCAGCAAATTTATGAGTATGCAAATAGTTAATACTTTTATGTGTCTGGGGTAATAAATCGGCTGTAGAAATATGACAAGCTTCGCAGGCAGCTGGTGCTGTCTTTTCAGAACCATGACATGACCAGCAGTCCTTCATTTGTGGATACGGCTGCTCTGCCTGGAATGCATAATCAACTTCATTGATTCCTTTATGACAGGTAATACATTCTGCTTTTTGCTGTTTTACATGAAAGCTATGATTAAATATCAGTTCAGTCTTCCTCGGCTCTAATGGTTCATATATCTCATCAATGTGGCACTGATTACAGTTATCAGAACTTTCTACATCATGGCACTGTGCACAGTCATTCATAGTAGGTATTAAATTATCATTGAGTGATGTAATTGAATCAACCTTTGAATGACAAGTAGAACAATCAGCAAGTTCACTATGGAATTTGTGGGAAAACTTGATAAGTTTATCGTGTTCTTTTTCTCCTTCCCCGGATCCCGAAAAGAAAGCAGAAAACAAAAGTGTAGCGATAAAACCCGATGCTAAGAATATATAGAAAAATTTTAATTTCATATTATGTCTGCTAAAAATTTGTATTAAACCAGTAGTTCAACTTTGCAAAAAGACGAAAATCGTTCTTATAGATTTTATTATTCATATACTGACCTTGAATATCGAAAGATAATGTTCTATAAGGCCTAAGATTGAATCCTGCCAAAAGAGTAGTAAGATTATCGGTTTCTGCGTCATCCGAAAGCTTATAGTTTGTATAGGATATCCCTGCAGACGGCGTCAGTAAACCCTCAAGCAAAGTATAAGCCGCATAAAGTGAAATAGCATCCATTTCACCGGCATATCCAAGATTCTTCCTGTAAGTGATACTGCCATAATTTGAAATGAGACCTAAAGTAATTCTCTGTGAATTTTCATCTTTATAAACGACATCTGCAAATTTACCTGAAATTGATATAAGCTTATTCAGTTTATAACCGGCCCCGGCTTCTATCTCTTGGGTATTTCCGAAATCAAATACTGCAAAAATTGAATTATACCTGATTTTAGGTGAGCGGTAGTTATAGTAAACATTGAAATCAACTTTATCTAACTGATCATAAGTTCCATAAAATTCAAACTTCGATGTCTGCATAAAATTAAGATCATAATCGTATCTTGTGTCCACAGTAAATATATGGGGCATGTCGTAATCAACTTCTGCCGATGCAAACTGATACTGTGTGGAACTATTCTGAATTAGTACCTGGATGGGATTAAGATTGGCATCCAGTCTTGTAGCCATATAGTCTTCAGGTTTGAAGTTTTTATTTATATAACTTAAACCAATACGAAAATCCCTGAGTGCAGTCGTAACAAATTTACCACCTGCAATAAAATTATGAGTCCAGCTGTCGGTGAGTTCGAGTTTCTGATAGGCGGGGACATTGCCCCCATAATAACCAGAGAACTTATAATCATCATATCTGTAATCTAAATTTATGCCGTCAAATAATCCTCCTGCTACAGAATTAATGATTGGCTGTCTTCCCAGTTTAATGGTAAAAGCATCCAGAACTTTCCTGGCTTCAAAATATAAATCATAGAATCTGACTCTGGGGTAATTTGTCAGATCTTTTGTAAAATCACTTTCAAAGTTCAGATAAGTTCTTAAAGAATAATTATCCTTATTTAAATTCAGCATTAACATCTCGTATGCCTGTAAATAAGTACTCGACACATTTACAGTATCATACCGCTCAAAACTATAAATGGCAGATGAAAATCTGCCATTTAAATTCTGTGCATACGTAGACGTTATAGCGATACATAATAAGGCTATGCTGCGTAGTATTATATTTTTCATAGACTTGGTTTAATTGTTCGGGAACGGAATCGAAATTATTTAGCACCCGGAATGGGGTGTTTAATCTGATCCCACATTTTATCTAGATCCATACTTTTATTGAAAGTCGGACTTTCAGAATTATGGCACTTCACACAAAATGTATGGATGTCTGAAACCAAAACTAATCCGTTTGCAACAGCAGCATCCTTGTCTTTCATAATTTTGATACTCTTATAATCTGCACCCGCTCCGTGACAGGTTTCGCATTGAACACCATCTTCCATATTAAATTTCTGACCTAATAAAGAAGCATCAACACCATAACCGGTGACATGACATTTCAGACATTCAGGGGTTTGAACTGCCGCAGTAGTAAATCCTTTTTCTTTAGCAATTTTATCTGCTTCTGCAGTTTTAAGAGTTTTATATGCTTCTGCATGTTTGGATTTTTGCCAAATGCCGAATTGATTTCCTTGTTTTTCAGTTTTATGACACATTCCGCAGGTTTCAGCGCCTACGAATGCATGTTTTGATTGTGTGTTTTCCTGACAAAAAATGAGTGACGAAAAGAGGATAATAGCGAGTATGGTTTTATACATAATAACTCCCACAATATTATATTCTCGTGAAAATTATGAATGACCTTAATCATCCATTAACATTTAAAGAAAATCTTCTTTTTCTTGAAGATTTTTGAGTTTTACCGCATTTGCATAACAAAAAGCAAACCAAATATATCTGTTTATTTATTCAGCATTATTGATATTTTTAGCTTCATTCATTGTTTATATTTTCAATAGTGAGAATGGTACATAAATTCTCTTCTCTTTAAAGAGAAGATAATAGGTTAAAAAATTTAATATTGTACGCAAAATTATTTTACTTTAAATAATAATTTCGTATAATAGGTCATCAATTCTGGTTGAGGGGTGCGGCAGCATTAAATAATTGTGTGTCATTAATTATTTAAGTACTATGCATAAAAATTTTCTACTCTGTATAAGAGCAGGTTATCTTATTGCTATCTGCTTGCTGTCCCTTTCTGTTTTCCCATCCTGTTCCGGAAATCCTCCCGATACAAGTTTAATTCAAATAAAAGACGGCTTAATCTGTACAATTTATAACGGCAAACCGTATACTGGAAAAGTCAGTGATGTTATAAATCAACAGAAGGTAGAGTACGATGTCGTCAAAGGTATAAAGGATGGTAATTTTAATGTTTTCTCTGAGCAAGGCATTAAAGTTATCAGCGGCGAAATGAGAAATAATAAGAACGAAGGACTGTGGCAGTACTTCTACCCCGGCGGTCAGCTTGAATCCCAGGGTTATTTTAAGAATGATAACCTGAATTATAAATGGTACTGGTACTTCCCTGATGGTAAACTTAAAACCACAGGAGAATATCTCAATGGGAAGAAATACGGTAAATGGACAGACTATGATGAATCGGGTAAGGTAATCTCAGAAGAGGTATACAGAAATAATGAAGTTGTTGCCAATATGAAAGATCTTTCAGCTTAGTATATCTGTATCTCTTTTGAAAACACCTGCTTCCTGGTACTTCATGAAAGTTGAGATTGGTTTTATGCCTTCTCCGTATTTGTTGGCATAAACCTGGGTAAACTCAGCACCAAGAAACATTATCTGAGCAGAATAATAAATCCATAGCAAGAAAATTACAAGCGAGCCGGCTGCTCCGTATGTTGAACTTACACTGCTTGTACTTAAGTAAAGGGCTATAAGATATTTACCGAGTACAAAGAATACTGCGGTGACAAGTGATCCAACCCATACATGTCTCCATTCGATATGGACATCAGGAAGAAACTTAAAAATCATCATAAAAAGTACAAATGTCATTATAAAGGAGATCAGAATATTTAACAAGTCGAGAAAAATTTTAGGAACGTCAAAAAATGTCAAACTGATGTAATCATTAATTGATGCAATAACTGTACTGACTATTAAAGAAATAAGAAGCAAAAAACCAGATGAAATAACCATAGCAAATGACCGGATACGATCCTTCAATAGACCTTTAATGATATTTCTACCGGGTTTCGGTTTCACTTTCCAGATTATGTTTAACGAATCCTGTAGTTCAACAAATACGACAGTCGATCCTATCACAAGAGCGATAATGCCCCCTATTATCGCAATTAGCCCCTGATTGGAGTACTGTGCATTTTTAAGTGCTGTCTGAATGACCTGAGCCGCATCATATCCAACGATATCCTGTATCTGCGAAATAATTTCTCCTCTTGCAGCCTCCCTTCCGAAAAGGGATGCTGCTACAGAAATGGATATTACAATAATTGGCGCTATGGAAGATAACGTGTAGAATGAAAGTGCAGCACCAAGTTTGGGACATTTATCTTCGATAAATTTGTCAAATACATCCCTGGTAAATTTCCATATACCTTTTAAACTGAACTTAAACATAACTCTCCGTTTATTGTTAAAATACATATTTTTGAAACGAGAGTTTATAATTCAGATCAATTCTTGTATTACTTTTAGTGATATCAGTTCAGGGTTACTGTATAATTGAAACCTTGACATAAAATCCTGATATCCCTATTTTTCTTTCGGAAGTTTATTGAAACTTTGTAATGGATCCTGGCTGACCCGTAGAAATTTTAAATGAGGGGATTAAAATGGAATTGGGGTATTTTCATTAATCGTACCAGAATTTAATATAAATTAATTCTATTATAGACTGAGGCCGATATTAGGCCGAATACCTACTTGTTATCCCTTGATTGACCTTAGGTAGTCCTCCAATTAAAAAATCAAGAAAAATCGGTAAAAATTACAAGAATAGTATTGAAATTGTAAAGGAGGAATTTTTAATCATCGTAATCTTTTCCCTGGCTCTACAGTGGGAAACTCGCAATTAAAAGAATGATTAATTGTCGGACTATTTTTTTTCGGCTAATTTTTTAAGTATACCCTTTATTAAATCATAGAACTTTTGTACTGTCTCAATATTCACTTTTTCATCCGGTGAATGAGCACCTTCTATAGTCGGTCCGAATGAGATCATATCAAGTCTGGGAATCCTTTCACCCAGAAATCCGCATTCGAGTCCGGCGTGGATTGCTTTTATTTTAGGTTCTTTTTGAAACAAATTTTTATAAACATTTTGTGATGTTTTAAGAATAGCCGATTCCATATTCGGTTTCCATCCGGGATATTCATCCGCCACTGAAACTTTACCACCGGCTAATTCTATTACTGCGCGTACTGATGATGCAATATAATCTTTAGAACTGTTAATAGAACTTCTCTGACTCGTACTGATATTTAAAAAATTACTGTCAGTTGAAATTACAGCAAGGTTGGTGGAGGTTTCAACAAGATCGGGAATATCCTGACTCATAGCAATTACCCCATGAGGAAGGGCCAGCAAAATATCGATAATTTTCCTCTCACAATTTTTTGTAAAAACTTTATGAGTAATATTATCTGAATTCCTGAAATTAATTTTAAGTCCGCTGTCTGTTCTCTTAAACTCATTTTTTAATTTCTCTTCGAACATAATGAGTTTTTTCTCTACCTCAGCCTCTCGCCCATTTTTAATAAACACAACAGCATCAGCTTCTCTTGGTATTGCATTACGAAGGTTTCCACCGTTTATAGATGAGATTGAACAATTCTCATCTGAAATAAAATATAATGCCCTGACAAGCAGCTTTATTGCATTAGCTCTTCCCTGTATTATATCCAGACCTGAATGGCCACCTTTTAATCCCGTTACTATAATTTCATATGGGAAATATCCTGCAGGAACTTTTTCAGTATCTAATTCAATTTCCGCAAGAGTATCAATCCCTCCCGAACAGCCCACATAAAAAGCACCATCTTCTTCTGAATCCAAATTCAAAAGAATTCTGCCTTTTAGCAGAGTTGAATCAAGATAATTGGCACCTGTCATTCCGATTTCTTCATCTACTGTAAGAAGAATTTCTATTGGTCCATGAATAATATTACTGTCATTAACTACTGCCAGTGCTGCTGCAACCCCGATACCGTTATCACTTCCAAGAGTAGTACCTTCAGCTGTAATCCAGCCGTCTTCTCTTTTTATTTCAATGGGATCATTGTCGAAATCATGCCTGTAGTCTTTGTTCTTTTCACAAACCATATCAATGTGGCCTTGTAAAATTACTGTTGGAGAATTTTCACAGCCTGCTGTTGCAGGTACCCTTGCAATAATATTTCCTGTACTGTCTTCTTTAAATGATATTTTTTGTTCTTTGAAAAATGACCGAAGATGTTCTCTGATTTTTCCTTCTTTTTTCGATGGACGAGGAATTCTGGTAATTTCATAGAAACGCTTCCAGATCAATTCAGGCTTTAAACCATTTATAGCGGTTTCCGACATAACGAATCTCCCTACTAAAT
>DATICR010000255.1:0-2274 GCA_035456745.1 Ignavibacteriaceae bacterium | reverse complement strand
CCTCAGCTGTTTCTTTTTCAAGCTTCGGATGAGACACTGCTACTATAACAGAATCTTCAGTATTAAGGATAGTAATATTTTCAAGTGTCAGGTCTTTTACGTGGACTGAATCCCCGATTTTAAGATTTGTAATATCAATATCAACTCTCTGGGGAATATCTTTTGGTAAGCATTCTATTTCAAGCTTATGAATAAGATGCTGCACTATCCCGCCCTCTTTAACTCCGACGGGAGTACCATGGAGCAGGACAGGAACTTCAAGTTGAAATGTTTCACCAGTTGTTAATCCAATGAGATCGAAATGTACTACTTTATCAGTAATAGGATCGAACTGAATGTCTTTAACAACACAATCAAATACTCTTCCATCAACCTGCAATGATATCAGATGGGTTTCAGATGTAAACACCAACGGATTTATAGCTTTTTCGGTAACAGAAATATGAACGGGGGTATCATGTTTCGAATAATAGATCCCGGGTACCCTACCATTTTTCCTGACAAATTTACTTGCCTTTTTGTTTCCTGTTTCTCTGACTTCTGCTTCTAAAATCATTTTATCCATTTATAAACTCCAAAACTTTTTTAACTTTTATCTACATCAAAAAGTGAACTAATTGATTCATTATTAAATGTCCGCCTGATTGCCTCGGAGAAAATTTCGGATGCTGAAAGAATTTTTATTTTTTCCGAATGTCCGTTAAAGGGGATAGTATCAGAAACATATAATTTTTTCAATTCAGACGACTCTATTCTTTGAATTGCCTTACCGGATAATAACGGATGAGTAATTGCTCCATAAATATCTCTTGCACCATGTTTCTTTAATGCGTCCACGGCTCCAACGAAAGTTCCTGCCGTATCGATTAAATCATCCACAATAAGAACATCTTTATCTTCCACACTTCCAATAATATTGACAACTTCAGCCTGGTTTTGAATCGGACGTCTTTTATCAATGACCACAAGGTTTGCCTGAAGTCGTTTTGCATATGACCTTGCGACCTTTATTCCTCCTACATCAGGAGAAACAACCACAAGATTCGGTTTCAATTTTTCAAATTGATTTATAAATATTGTTGAGCCGTACAAATGGTCAAAAGGTATATCAAAGAATCCCTGGATCTGAGGCGCATGAAGATCCATAGTCATTATGCGGTCAGCACCAGAAACCGTAATTAAATTTGCCACCAGTTTTGCAGTAATAGATACTCTTGGTTGATCCTTTCTGTCCTGACGTGCATATCCAAAATATGGAATCACAGCAGTTATTCTTTTAGCCGATGCCCTTTTAGCCGCGTCAATTGTAATCAGAAGTTCAAGTAGATTTTCCGCAGGAGGTATCGTGGATTGAATAACAAAAATATCACAGCCACGAATATTCTCTCCGAACTTAGCCCAGATTTCTCCATCACTAAATCTTTTTAATTCAAGAAAACCAAGTGGTTTATCAAGTCTATGAGCAATCTTTTCAGCAAGAGCCCTATTAGAGCTTCCGGTAAAAATTTTGTAATCGCTTGCAGCCATAAACTAGTGACTATTTAAAAAACAAAAGGTAAATATAAATAAAACCCTATGGTATGTCAATAAATCAAGATTTCCCCCAGGATTATTTTAATACCAAATGGCCGTTTTTTTACTTTTCTTAATCCTTTTTCTTTTTAAAAAGGAATATAATTACTATTAAAAGTACAAATCCCGATAAAAGATAAATCCAATAAGGAGTTTCTTTCAGCTTATAAGGTTTAAATGTTACTGAAATAGTTTTTCCGTTTCCAATTTCAGAAAGCTTATACTCCCAGATCAGTACTCTCCCATCCTCTCTTGTAGCATTATGTGTTATTATATCACCGCCAAAGGTATATTTATAAGTAACGTTAAATTCGCTGCCGTCAAAACCGAATCCTGTGGCGAAAGGAGGTATGAATTGAGTGAAAACCTTTTGTCCCGCAGCCCCATCTTCAAGGGAAAAATGTTCATCCGCAAAAGCTTTAGTTCTATTTAATGAATCAATATGATTGAAAGTAATCTCGATTTTTGCATGGGTTGTACTATCTGTGGAATCAGTATAAACTTCAACATCGGTAATTTTATTATACTTTGAAGTAAACTGGTTCCTAATCGAATCAGCATTAAACAAGCCGATTTTATCGAGTATTTTAAGATTTTCGTCATCGGGAAGTTTCATCCAATAGGATATTCTCATTTTACCCGAACCGTCGGCAAAAAGGTTAATATCCTGTATATAGTTTAGGCATCCCTGGAAAAAAAGGA
>DATICR010000254.1:0-5249 GCA_035456745.1 Ignavibacteriaceae bacterium | reverse complement strand
GATTTATGAGGTTTTCTTATGCAACTTCACTTGAAAATTTAAGTGAGGCAGTGAGGCGAATTTATGAGGCGCTGAATAAAATCAGTAGGCAGTCTTAGAGACTGGGAGACTTAGATACTGAGGGACTTGGAGAATCAGAGTCGACAGTCAACAGGTCCGTCCTCAAATCGTTCAATGGGCGTATTTATTTTTTTATTAAGGGAACAAAATTAATGACAAATGACAATTGACAAATGATAATTGTTAATTGATAATTACCACTAAGGCACTTAGAACACTGAGAAACACAACGACTTATTTTAAGGACACGAAGTAAGGGAATGAATGATAAATGATAATTGATAATTACCATTAAGAGTAAGATAAGAGTAAGATTAATGACCGATAAAGAGTTCAAGGGAACGCGTGATACTTTCCACCGGCATAGTTTCCCCGGTCCATAATTCGAATGATTTAGATGCCTGGTTAACGAGCATGGGGAGTCCATTTATTACATCTGCGCCCTGTTTTGCAGCTATGTTTATTAATTTTGTCTTGGTTGGATTATACACAAGGTCAAATACTATTTGCTCTTTATGAAATGATTTTTCAATAGAGATAATTGCATCATCTGATTCAGGAAACATACCGACGGGTGTTGCATTAACAATGAGTTTGGAGTTCTGCAATATTTCAACAAGGTTGGGAGGGAAAAGCTCATAGCATTTAAAGTCATCAAACTTCATTTTTTCCGAAAAATATGTCTTCAACGCCTCTGCTTTTTGTTCGGTCCTATTAATAAGATTTATTTTTGCCGGTTTGAAGTAGCGGATTAGTGTATAAACGACTGCACGCGCCCCCCCGCCTGCTCCCAGAACAGTCATCTCCTGACCGATAAGTACATTTTTATATTTTTCGAGACTCTTCAGAATTCCATAAACATCAGAATTATATCCGCTTAGTTTTCCCTGATCGTTTACAACCGTATTTACTGCTCCAACCACAGCGGCATCCTCCGAAACATTATTGAGCAGCTGCATAATATTCACTTTGTGGGGAATAGTAACATTAAATCCTGCGATGCCGAGAGCAATAATTCCTTTAATTGCATTACGCAGATTAGAGGCAGGTACGTCAAAAGGAAGGTAGATAAAATCAAGTTTATTTATATCGAAAGCCATATTATAGATGAAAGGAGAATAAGTTTGTTTTATTGGATGGCCCAGCAATCCAATAAGCATAGTATTCATATGAAGAGTATCTTTCATTAAACTTTCCGGGTTTTAACCTGACACAGAATTATGATGATTGCGATTACCAGGATATAAATCCACATTTCAAAAGACTAAAGTTCCCCTAATAACTTTCTAAAGAGTTTTGAGGATTTAATTTCGGGGTACTCCCTAGCGAATTCAGATTTAATTTCAGGATCAATTATGAATGCTTTTTTAAGGCATTCCACTGCTTCCTGTGTTCTACTCAATATAAAATTTATCTTCGCCTTACCGTAATAAGAAGGAGCATCATCGGGGGAGATCCTGATACATTCGTCGAATGCTTTTCGCGATTCAAGCCAATCACCCATTTCGAATAAGGTTTCTGCAAGGTTAAACCATATTTCATAATTTCCCGGTTCAATCTTAGCAGCTTCCCTGTAACTTCTTATTGCTTCCTGAAGTTTTCCCAGAGAATATTCAAGGTCTGCTTTGGCATACCATGCATCTGCTCTATCCTGTGAAAGAGATATGGCTTTATTAAAATCCCTCAATGCCATCTGAAACTTACCAGCCGAATCATAACAAAAACCGCGGGCAAGATATGCTTCGTAATATTTATCATTTATCTTTATCGATTCCGTATAATACTCTATTGCCTTCTTTATTTCACCAAGTTCTTCATAAATATTTGCAATATTATAACAGGAAGCCTCATCGCCTTTATCAATTTTATAGGATTCACGGAAACAATCTATTGCCTGCTGGTAACGTCCCAGATCTGCAAGCAGGTTACCTTTATTAAACCAGGCACCGGAGAAATCATCCTTTATTGCCAGAGCAAGATCATAACTATCGATTGCCTGTTCAAGCTTATTCAATTTCGTTAAGACTACACCGCGATTATACCAGCCGTTAGAATTATAAGGTTCAGATTCGAGAAACTTTTCATAAGCTTCAAGTGCCCGTTCATTAAAATTAAGGTTTTCAAGGCAGAATCCAAGTTCAAAATATGCATCCGAAAAATCCGGATCATTCTGAATCGCCTTTCTGAAAAATTCGCAGGCAACATTATAATTTCCGCTTCTCTGGTAAATAAGCCCTAGATTATACAAGGATTCCTCATTATCAGGTTCACGTTCGAGGGCAGTTTCAAGAGACACTTTTGCTTCATCCATTAAACCAAGGTTCTCCTCGGCGGCGGCTTTTTCAATTAAAGCATCAGAATCGCCGGGATTCAGCGAAAGTGCTTTATTATAACAATCTATTGCCTCATTAAATTTGAATAGTCCATTCAGTAATGCCCCTTTTTTAACCCAGTATTCCGAATTATATGGAGATATTTCCAATAATTTATCAACCAAATAAACGCCGTCATCATATAATGCATTATCGATACAGGTCTGGATAGTTTCTTCTATTGTCTCAAGAAAGCTATAGATATTACCTTCATCGACCAGCTTTTTACATCTTTCAATCTCTTTTGTAAAATCATTGTTCATTTCAGGATTGTCATATCCATAATCGGGTTCATATAATGACATGCAGGGTCTCCATATAAAATAAATCGTCACAAAAATCTATGACTAATAAAGTATAAAATCAAGATGATTTTGATCAACCTTGTAATTATTTATCTAATTCTTATTAAAAAAAATGGGAGGGAAAGGGTAAAAAGCTGAAAATTCCTCAATTTTCAGCTTTTACAATGAAAATTATACGGATAGAACGGAAGTTACTTTTTCTGCAGCTTCTTTCAGGCTTCGGGCAACCTCAAAATTTAACCCGGATTCATTCAGCAGAATGCCTGCTTCTTTAGCATTTGTTCCTTCAAGGCGGACGACAATAGGAACATTTATATCCATTTCCTTTGCCGCATCGATTACCCCCTGGGCTACTCTGTCGCATCTAACAATACCACCGAAGATATTGATTAATATAGCTTTAACATTGGGGTCTGAAAGTATAATCTTAAATCCATTTGCTACTGTTGTTTTATTAGCTCCGCCCCCGACATCAAGAAAATTAGCTGGTTCACCGCCTGCCAGCTTTATAATATCCATTGTAGCCATTGCCAGACCCGCTCCGTTTACCATACACCCAACATTACCGTCCAACTTTATATAATTAAGGTTAAATTTGGATGCTTCAACCTCAAGCGGGGCTTCTTCATCTAGATCACGGTAATCAAGGATATCCTGATGTCTTTCCAGGGCATTATCATCAAAATTCATTTTTGCATCAAGCGCGATTACCTCCCCTTCCTGTGTAACAACAAGAGGATTTATTTCAGCAAGAGAGGCATCAGTTGCTTCATAAGCTTTATAAAGTCCTATGAGGAATTTGACGGCATTTTTATTCTGATTTCCTTCAAGTCCCAGTGCATAAGCAAGTCTTCTTGCTTGGTAGGTCTGTAATCCAAGGGATGGTTCAATTGATTCCTTAATAATTTTTTCAGGAGTTTCAGAGGCTACCTTTTCAATTTCCATACCACCCTCAGTTGAAACCATCATTACATTTTTAGAAAGCGCACGATCAAGAGTAATGCCCACATACAATTCCCTAGCTATATTTATTCCCTGTTCAATCAAAAGTCTTTTAACAACTTTACCCTCGGGACCGGTCTGATGAGTAATGAGAGTCATTCCCAGCATCTGATCTGAATATTCTTTTACTTCTTCAATTGTTCGGGCAACCTTTACTCCGCCGCCCTTTCCTCTTCCACCCGCGTGTATCTGAGCTTTAACAACCCATATATTTCCACCTATTTCATCCTGAGCAACTCTTACAGCTTCTTCACAACTAAAAGCCACGCTGCCTTTAGGAACGGCAACATTATATTTCCGAAGTATTTCCTTCGCCTGATATTCGTGTATTTTCATTTATGACCCTACTAATTATTTTGAAAAACAGGGAAGATCGCCTTCCCTACTGTTTCCTTACAGTTTAAAAAAAGGAATTAAAAATTACGGCTTTTGATTTAGAGAAGCAATTGAGGTAATAAAGAATGAAGAATGTAGATTGGGTATGTTGCAATTGGAGATGGGAGGAGTCTTCAGTCTGCAACTCTCAGTACACAATCATTGAAAATAGTACCCGACTTTTTTATTAAGAAAATGTTATTTAATTGAAATGTTAAAATGTGTTGTTAATTTCAATTGTTCTCAATTTATTAATTTGTGCTGCAGAGAAAAATTATTATAACCGACACTCATCACCACAATACTGTTAGCAAAATCAAAAAACTCTAAATCTGATTACAGTTCTCATTCATGTTAACAGGGAATCACAGACAAAATAAAGATTCTTTCATATAATAATAACAATCATTGCAAAAAAAGGCGAAGGTACAGAAGAATGGAAGAAATCTTACGCATATACTCGAAAATATTACACAGAACAGGGAGTTCAGAAAAAACAGAGCAATCAATAATTTATCAATATTTCATAAAGCCATTCACAGCTGGCATTGCAGGATTCGCATTTTTCCTGTTTATATTAATGCTTTTTGATACAAGTACATATCTGGTTGGAATCAATAAATCAATAAGTATCGGGATTACTGAAGTAATAATAGCTGTGATTGGATTCGTTCTACAATTTATATACCATTTATTTAATAATTATAATAATAGATAAACAGTTTTAAAAGTAAAAACCCCTCTTCCGAGGGGTAATTACTATGATATTATGTATGGAGAATCTTCAAAATCGTGCCGGTAGATCTGGAATTCAGTTATGCTAATTTCTTATTTGGTTTTCTTCCACACCTACCCGCTAAAGTATTATCATAATTTCATATACAAAACTAAAAAAATTACTATAATACAAGGTGATTTTAATCAATAATTCATATCTGTGCAATTACCACTTTCAGCTTCAGAATCCTTTTCACCCACATCAGGAGATGTGAGCTAAGGGGGTTCCTTTCGCTGGGAGCGGGATCTAGCATGACAATTCGATAATCTTTTTAAATTTAAAAGTATTAGTTTGGGGGTATAATTAATTTCAGGGAGAGAAATTTAATCTATGCAATCAAAATTTTTTATAATCTTT
>DATICR010000253.1:0-4102 GCA_035456745.1 Ignavibacteriaceae bacterium | reverse complement strand
AATTTCATTAAATCACAATCGAGATTTCTGAGAATCCTAACAGCAACTCCCTGACCTTCCCTGATTATTCCTAACAATAGATGCTCAGTACCAATATAATCGTGGCCAAGACGCAATGCCTCTTCACGACTTAACCTGATTACATCCTGAAGTCTATCCGAGAAATTTCCATCCATAATATTTCCTTACTTTCAATTGAGATTTTTTAACTCTGCGTTAAACAACTTCTGTTAATATATAAATAGATAATACCGCAATCAAGATAGCTTTTGCTCCAAAAAATCTCATTATTAAATAATAGTTATTTATAATTTCTTAACGCTTATTTTCTCTTCTGTTATATTACACTAATCATTCCATACAGTTAGATAAACAATTTTTATACCATAAGAAGTGAGATTTGTTGCATTTGTATATTAGATCAATTATCGGGCAAAAGGTTTCAACATATAGTCGGCTTAAAACTAAACAAGTGACAATGGTCCGGTTTAAGTTATAAAATCCGGGATACTGAGAAGTATTGATTTTATTTGGCTAATGCAGCAAAGATTGAATCCGCAAATTTCCTTCTCATTTGTTGCTAATAAAAGAAATATATGGTAAAATTAAAATACATTTAATTATTCATGGGAGAATCATAGAATGGAAGCAATAACCGGTCTGTCAATCGTAATTATAATAGCAATATTCCTCTTTTTAATTGTTTTCTTATATTTTGTTCCGGTGGGACTATTTATCACAGCATATTTTTCGGGGGTAAAGGTCAAAATTTTTAAGGATCTGGTCGGTATGAGATTAAGAAAAGTACCACCGGTTGTAATTGTTAGAAGTATGATTACAGCAACAAAAGCAGGAATAAAAGTTGAACAAAATAAGCTCGAGGCGCATTATCTTGCAGGTGGAAATGTTGTAAAAGTAATTAACGCTCTGGTTTCTGCTGATAAAGCAAACCTGGGTTTATCTTTTGAACGTGCAACAGCTATAGATTTGGCAGGCAGAGATGTCCTGGAAGCCGTTAAAATGTCAGTAATTCCTAAAGTAGTTGAGACTCCTGTAGTCGCTGCAGTAGCAAAAGACGGCATCCAGTTGAAGGCTATTGCCAGGATTACCGTCAGGGCAAATATAGAGAGATTAGTCGGAGGTGCAGGAGAAGCGACAATTCTTGCCAGAGTAGGTGAAGGAATTGTCTCAACAATTGGTTCAAGTGATTCACATAAACAGGTACTGGAAAATCCGGACCGAATTTCTAAAAGTGTCCTTGCAAAAGGTCTTGATTCGGGGACTGCATTTGAGATACTTTCTATTGATATTGCAGATGTTGATGTAGGTGAAAATATCGGCGCAAAACTACAGACGGATCAGGCTGAAGCAGATCTTAAAATTGCACGGGCAAAAGCAGAGGAAAGAAGAGCTGCTGCCGTGGCCAGTGAACAGGAAAATATTGCCGAAGTTGCAAAACAGCGGGCAAGAGTTGTTGAAGCTGAAGCCGAAATTCCAAAAGCAATGGCAGATGCTTTCAGATCAGGTAATCTTGGAATAATGGATTATTATGGTATGAAAAATATTCAGGCAGATACAGATATGAGGAGCTCAATTTCAAAGCCGGAGAGAAAAAAGGATAAAGAAAGTTAAAATATGGATAATTTCTTCCAGATATTGATTTACCTGATAATTATCATTGCTTTCCTTAATTCTGTACTTAAGAAAAAAGATAAGGGAAAGCCTGCAGATTCTTCTCAACGGCGAGCCGGTCCTTATTCTTCTCCGGAATCCGAATCACATCAGCATAGCCAGGAGAAGGAATATGATATTCTGCGGGAAATTGAAGGTCTTTTTAAAAATGAAACCCCTGTTCCTGTTGAGATTCGTAAACGGGAGTCATCCATCGAAGCATCTGAAAGACAAAGAGTGACTGTTGAAAAAAAGGAGTATGCAGAACATGAAGAATCGTCGGCAGAACATGAACTTGATCAAAGCTGGCATAAAATCACTTCTTTTAAAAGAACTCCTAAAATTAATTCAACTATTGAAAAAGAAGCTGAAAATTTTGAGCATATACTTGAAAGCCTGCATAGGGAGGAAGATTTTCCATTGGGTGAATTTAGAGAAAAATTGCATTCAATGCAGACTCTCAGAGAATTTATAATAATGTCGGAAATTTTAGGAAAACCGAAATATCTTCGCAGATGATTCAAAAGAAATATAAATTAAAACGAGTTAATCAGACGGGTCCTTCCGGATTCCTGGAACGTCGGCAGGACGAGTCCGGCTTTATAATTAATTATCAGAATGAATTAAATCCTGCACAATATGAAGCTGCATCAGCATTATCAGGAGCTTATCTTATAATTGCCGGGGCAGGAACAGGTAAAACCAGAACATTGGTCTATAGAGTTGCACGTCTTGTGGAATTGGGATACGATCCTCAGTCAATTATACTTCTTACATTCACCCGAAAAGCAGCAAATGAAATGATGAACCGCGCCTCGGTTCTGCTTGATAACCGTTGCGCTAAAATAAGAGGAGGAACATTTCATTCTTTTGCTAATTTAACACTGCGGAAGTATGCAAAAGCTATAGGTTTGAATCCTTCCTTCACTATTCTCGATCAGGGAGATTGTGAAGATGTTATAAATCTTATAAGGAATCAATCGGGTTTCGTCGCTAAAGAAAAAAGATTTCCCAACAAACAGACATTAAATAAAGTATATAGCTTAAGTGTTAATACCGGACGGACTGTGGAGGATATAATAGAAGAAGGCTATCCTCATTTTGCAGATCAACTTGAAAAAATTTTGGGAATCAAAAAGGTCTATGAGGAATATAAAAGGAAAAATAATCTTTTTGATTATGATGATTTATTGGTTTACTTAAATATTTTCCTCAAAGAACTTTCTCCGGGCGCAAAATCATTGCTTTCAACAATCAATTTTGTAATGGTAGATGAGTACCAGGATACAAATAAGCTGCAGGCTGAAATCGTTATGGGTCTTACACAGCATAATAATAATGTTATGGTTGTAGGAGATGATTCTCAATCTATTTATTCTTTCCGGGGAGCCAATTTCAAAAACATAATGGATTTCCCAAAACTCTTTAAGGATGTTAAAATAATTAAGCTTGAAGAGAACTTCCGAAGTGTCCAGCCTGTGCTCGATTTTACGAATTTTATTATTGAAAGAGCAGTAGAAAAATATGAGAAACATTTATTCACGAGAATACCGGGTGGAGAATTACCAAATATAATTGCTGCCGGAACAGAAAATCTGCAGTCGAAATTTATCGTCGAAAAGGTTCTTGAACTTAGAGAAGAAGGTGTCCCTTTGAATGATATTGCCGTATTGTTCAGATCATCCTTCTTTTCTTTTGATCTGGAAATTGAATTATCAAAGGCTAACATCCCCTTTCAGAAATTCGGTGGTATGAAATTCATTGAGACCTCACATATAAAAGATGTGCTTGCTTTTATGAGAATAGCAGCTAACCCAAAAGATGTTGTAAGCTGGTATAGAGTTCTCCTTCTTCATGAAGGTGTTGGTCCCAAAACGGCTCAAAAAGTTCTAGATGAATTGGCTCTTGCAAGACTCTCAATTAAATCAAGTCCCGACCAGCAACCTTCCTTCAAATATAATGAAAAGCTCGCAGTACTTTTCCAGCTCTTATACAAACTGCATACTGAAAAAAATCTTCCTTCAGAAAAGCTTCAGCAGGTGCTGGATTATTATTTTCCCATATTTAAACAGAAGTATGACGATTATAATAAAAGAAATAAGGATCTTGAGATATTCCAGAATATTGCAGAGAATTATAGATCGCTCGATTCTCTTCTCGCGGATATGGCAATCGAGCCGATTATCGATAGTGTGATAGATATAGGTCCGGGAGATAAAGAAGAAGAATACCTCACTCTCTCCACCATTCATTCTGCTAAAGGACTTGAATGGCATTCTGTTTTTATTATTCACGCAGTCGAAGGTTATTTCCCTTCCTACCGTTCAACTGAAAGTATTGATTCTCTTGAAGAAGAAAGAAGATTAATGTATGTCGCTTCCACAAGAGCCAAACAAAATCTTTTTATAACTTATCCTATGAATATGTTTGA
>DATICR010000252.1:0-4255 GCA_035456745.1 Ignavibacteriaceae bacterium | reverse complement strand
ATATCCGGATTATATGGAAGTTTATTCTTTAGCTTTCTGGAATATAAAAATATCAGAGAACAACTTTTTGCCATAGTCATCATTCTGTTTTTAAACCTTATTATTTTTACCGGAAAAAATTTATCAATCACTTATATAATAAGAGATTTATTTTATTTAAGCAGTTTATTTTTATCAATTAAACTGTATCATCTATTCATAAAGAAAAATGTTAAAATAAAATTTTACCTGAGAAGTTTTGCATTAGCTTTATTTTATGGTCTGATAAATACTGTTTTCATAAGTATAATATTTATCATAAACGCAAATACTATATTCCCCCCAATAGATTTTATCTATGCCAGAGCGAGAGATGGAATATTAATTGGATTAGGAATAGGTTTAGGAATAGATTTTTATTTTCAAAACAAAAGACATTTAAATACTCAATTAAAAATCAAAACTGCCTGACAAGCGTTTCAAGCTGACCAAAAAGAAAGATTTAAGTGCTGAATGTAAAAATGGATGAATATTATTGAAGAAAAATAACTAAAAATCTGTTTTGGGCAGCAGTTTAGCCGCAACTCCGCTATACCGTAAATAAAGGCATAATCGAATTATGGTTATTGATAAGAAAATATTAGTCAGACTTTATTTGTTGTTTATTCCTGTAGCCTATTTTTCTTATCTCTTTCATGAATTCGGCCACTGGGTAGTTGGCGAATTTTTAGGGAATGATATGATATATAGCTTAAACTACGTTTGGCCCAAAGAAGGGCATTATTTAAACGAAAGTCATGATTTATATGTAAGTATTGGCGGACCTGCATTTACGATATTGTTAGCTGTGATATCTCTGTTGGTTTTAGAGAAATACTCAACAATATATGTCTATCCGGTTTTATTCTTTCAATTTGTACTTCGTCTTTTTTCTCTTGTATTTGGAGGATTTCTGCGGCAGGATGAAGCCAGAATATCTTTGATAATGGGAATTGGTACATATACAATAGGGATAATTGTTCTTTTAATATTGCTTTTAATTGTTTTAAGAGCAAGTTATAAACTCAAGATAGATTTAAGACAAAATGGTTATTTTTTTACAGTAAGTATTCTGTGTCAACTTTTGGTAATTGCATCTTATAATATATTTGGACTGTAGAAAATACGTATATGACCCGCCAATCAACCGGACACCGTTTTTGCATCCGGCAGTTTTAAAAATTTCTGGCTTGGTTGTTACTATTAAGTTTGGTCAAAGTAGTTATTTTAATTAACATTTGAACTGGAAAAAAATGTTGATTCGGAAAAAGAAGAACCTCAAGAATGGAATTAAAAAACATCCGGAGTCTGAGCGTCTCCGGATGTTCTGAAAGCTATTTCAGTTTTAAAAGTTCGCTGCCATAGCCTAGTAATCAATTACACCGTCAAAGGTGCACTCTGCTGTTCCCTCAGGCAATACTTGTGTCCCTTTTACCCAAAGGAATCCCTCAGCACCTTCGAATCTCCCTTCTCCACCTGTAATTGTACCGAACATTGTAACCGCAACTGTGTTTGTACCCGGAATAGGGAGAATATATCCATTGTGGATTGTAAAAATTTTATCTCCGTTTGCAGCTTCCAGGGTGGAGTTTCCCTCGGTTAAAATTCCTGTAGTGAAATTAACGCAATGCTCCATTGAAAGGATGACATTTCCGAAATGACTTGCACTACCTCCTCCTTCAGCGTGTCTCCTTACATAACCTGGTTGACAGCTGCCGGCTATAGTAGTATTTTCTGCCCACAAAGTTCCTTCGATTGGTTTCTCACGTGTAAAAGTTCCCGTCCATTCGGCATGTGTTTCTCCAGTCAGCTGATCAATTGTTCCAGTATAGGTAATGGTTCCTTTTACATTGTCATAGTCACCGGTTCCCCCCGCAATATCACCGGTTGCTGAGAAAGTAACGTTTGTTCCGATTACTGAAAAGCTTCCCACTCCACCAATTGCATAAATTTTGTCACCGTTTTCGGTAATCAGCTCACCGCTGGCGAACCCGCTGGTACCGTTCGGGGGAGTAAATGATGTAATGAGATAATCTAATATAATCTGGACATCGCCTCCTGGATTGGATTGGCCTTCTCCCTCAAAGTGCCTATAGGGTGCAGCACTACCGAACGGGTAGGTGGTGATTCCATCTGCAGAACCAGATAAGGTAAATGTTTTATAAAGAGGATCTATTGGTGTATTCACCATTGTTTCCTCTTTCTGACACCCCGGGAGGAAAAATAAAATTGCAAAAAGAAACAGTAATTTTTTCATCTTAAAACCTCTATTTTTTGTTTAACATACAGGGGCAAATAAATAAAAAAAGAAAGGGGAGTAACTAACAGTAATGTTGCGGATTTTTATGGAATTGTATCAATTTGTATAAATTTTGTCGCATAAATTTATACTTATGTTGCATCCTTATTAAAAAAGGTGAAAAACAGAACTTTGGGAGTAATGGAATATTGGAGTATTGGATAGTGGAATGTAAAAATGGAATGCTGCATCAATAAAATTATTCCATTTCAATTTATCCACCGCTACGGAGTGTAGGTGGACTACTGCATTATTCCATTACTCCAATACTCCAAAAATTTGATTCCCCGGAGACCCCGGCTTTCGAGACAAAAAACTGACTAAGAATCCTCTTCAATCATCCAATTTTAACTACCACTACTGGATTTCATCTGGTGGTAGTCATTCAATGATGCAGAATAAGATTAGATAAAATAAAGAATTAATAGTGATTATTTGAAAAATTGAATACAAGAGAACTCATCCTATAGTCCTTTCCTTAGGAAGGGAAGGACTTGTTGTCAATCGTAACATTTTATTAATTATGCTATCTTACTAATCACGGAAACCAAATAAGAAGTCAAAACTTTGAGCAATTGCATGGTAACACTTTAAATGAAATGACTTCATCTCCAACATATCCCTCTCTTTGTACCTGCCTGCCGGCAGGCAGGAGAGAGGGATTATAGGCTGAGTTCATTAATTTAAGTTGACGCGAATACCGCAGCGACAGGATTTCTCTTTGCTCAACAATCCTTCTATCTTCTAATGTTCCTATCTTCCAATTTACCTGCGAACGGAGTGAAGGCAAGTTATTCAATTTTCTGCTGTCTATTTTCCCATCTCGCTTGGAGGGAAACCAAATTCTTCCTTAAAACAGGTTGAAAAATATATGGGACTCGAAAATCCAACCGAGTATGCTATCTCAGATATATTTCCTTTCTGCTTCAATATCATCTCCCGGGCTATGTTAAGCCGGAATGTCCTGATGTACCTGTTGGGTGATTTTCCTGTCAGGGCAATAAGTTTCCTGTATAGCTGCGACCTGCTCATCCCAACTTCGCTGCTGAAATCCTCCACGCTGAATTCTTCTTCTCCAATATGTTTCTTTACAATTTCAATGATCCGTTCTATGAATTTTTCGTTTGCCGGACTTATATACTGCTTCTGTTCCGGGGCTGGCGGCAGGAGGATGTGACCTGACGAATATCTCTCCTGCAGTTTCTTCCTGATCGTTATCAGATTATGTATTCTGAGCTTCAGTTCCTTAATGTCAAACGGCTTTATCAGGTAATCATCAGCACCTGCCTCTAGACCTTCGTACTTACTCTCCTGATCTGACTTTGCAGTAAGAAGAATTACCGGTATATGATCTGTCTTCTGGTCATTTTTCAGCAACCTGGTCATTGCAAATCCATCCATCTTCGGCATCATAATGTCACCGATAATCAGGTCAGGTATTATGGCTTCAGCCAATCTGAATCCCTGTTCACCGTTGGATGCTTCTTCTATCTGGAATTCGTTGCCAATGGCATCCTTTATGTAGCTCCTTACATCTGCATTGTCCTCTACTACCAGAACAATCAGTTTTCCTTCTCCGTTCGTCGTAGTCTTTTCTTTATTTATATCTGTCTCGGGAGCCTGCGACATTGAATCTGCAAGGTTGGCTTTCACCTGGTCTTTCAGGTTCATTATTTCCTCTTCATCATATTCTGATGATCTGCTGATGAACTGACTATCTTCAAAATTGTCTTTTCCTATTGGCAGATCAATTGTAAATTCTGTCCATTCACCTGTCCGGCTGTTGACTGATATTTTTCCTTTATGCAGTTCTACCAGTTCCTTTGTAAGGGCAAGACCAATACCCGTTCCGCCGTATTCTCTTGTATGAGAACTGTCTACCTGATAAAAACGATCGAAAAGCTTTCCGATTTCCTTTTCGGGTATACCAACTCCCGA
>DATICR010000251.1:0-3643 GCA_035456745.1 Ignavibacteriaceae bacterium | reverse complement strand
ATTTATAAGTGCCGTCAAAATCCATCTGTTTCAGCCTATAAAGGACGCGACCGGAGTAACTACCTGAAATGGATTCATCATTAAATTTGTATGAATGACTTTCTGAAGATGTACCATTTCCATTTACAAAACCTATTGTCTGCCAGTCCTGGTTTTTAAGTTTCCTTTCTACATCAAAACCTTTATTATTTATTTCCGTAGCAGTTTCCCAACTAAGGAGTACTTCATTGTGAGAGACCGATGCACTAAAGGATGCAAGCTCAACAGGGAGATAAAAATCAATGTAAGCTTCATATACTCCTCTTCCATGAGTACCGGCTCTCAAGGTGTGAGTTGCAGGAGAATAATCAAGATGCATAACAAGAGTGTTCGGAATTCCATCCGCGAGTTCAACCCAGGAATTTCCATCATCCTGCGACAGAAATACTCCGATATCAGTAGCAACAAAATATGTATTCGGGTGTGTAATATCCTCAGTATATATACATAAATCATTAACCGGGGTATCAGGCAAATCGCCGCCAAGGCTTCTCCAGCTACTTCCACCATTTTCAGATTTGAAAACCTTTGCTCCGCCTAAGCCGTAAAATGTAACGAGAAACTCCTGTTCATTTTCAGGATGAATATAAACTGAGGAAACATTTTTGTTTGGAAGGCCTGTTGTTATATTTGTCCAGTTCACACCGCCATCAGTCGAAAGGAAAACTTTATTTCCCGAAGATGCAAGCAATACATTTGGATTTGATTTGCTTATTGCAAGTTCACTAACGGGGCTGTTGCCATTTATATACCCTGATGAAACAGGTGTCCAGTTAGCTCCGTTATTAGTTGATTTATAAACCTTTTGTCTTGCAACATAATAAGTACCGGAAACTGTAGGATGATGAACAATCGGAGCAACCCATGCAACATTTTCATTTTGATCGATCCCGTTTAAAGCACCATACATCCAGCTGGAACCATTATTACTTGTTCTTGTTAATCCACCATTCTGTGTTTCACCAATAATATAATTCTGATCAAAAGGATTAAATGCAACCTCACCACCATCACCTCCGAATGCGGCTGACCATGACAAAGACGAGAAAGTCTGCTGAGTGCCGTTATCCTGTGTTCCTCCCAGGATTCTGGCGGGAAGAAACGGACTTGACGCTATTCTATAGAATTGAGTGAGGGTTAGATTTTGATTCATATTAGTAAATGAATTACCATTATTAGTTGTTTTATATATACCGCCATCGTTGCAGACAAAAAATGTATTTGCATCCTGAGGATCGAAGAAAAGATAATGCTGATCGACATGAACAACTCCGTTACCATATCCATTAGTTATATTTGTAAAAGTTGTCCCTCCATCGGTAGTCCGGTAAACATCAATCGTACCTACATAAGCATCGTTCGGATCTACGGGATTAACCCTACAGTACATATCATACCATGCCTGGCCACCGTCAAAATTCTGAGAAGGTGCTACCTGAGAAAAATTTGCTCCGTAATCGGTGGACTTATAAACTCTGAAAAAAGAAGAAGAGTAAATTGCCACGTACATATATGCGGGATTATTAAAACAATAATCAAAATGATTTCTTTCACCAAGAGGAAGTCCGTTGCCGAAAGTTGAAAAATTAGCACCACCGTCAACAGAGCGTCTAAATCCCGTACCGGAACCCAGTGCAAATGCAGTATCACCACTTGGTGTATATCTTACTTCATCGCAGCGTCCTCCGATTAGTGCAGTCCATGTGGCTCCATAGTCTGTACTTTTATACAATCCGTTATAACCTAACGCCGCCAGTAATTCATTATTATGATTCGGGCGAATTACAATTCGCGAGAAATAAGTATGAACGGGTAATCCTGCAGTATACTGTGTCCACGATGCACCGCCATCTGTAGATTTCAATAAACCCAAGCCGGAATACGAAGCTCCGCTATAGGTAGCCTCACCTGTGCCCGCATAAATTATCTGAGGATTATCCGGATCGAGCACTATCGCACCCATAGCCATAGACGGTTGATTATCTGTCAGGGGCACCCAGTTACTGCCGGCATCAGTTGATTTCCAAACACCGCCATAGGCAGGTCCGATATAAATTGTATTATTATCAAATGGATCATAAGTTCCTGAAACAATCCTGGAAGAAATTTTCCCCCAATTAAAATATTCTCCGGGTGTTGGACCAAGACTAACCCATGTCACACCACCATCCGCAAAATTATTTTTTATTCTTAATGCATTCCTCTGCTCAATAGATCTTTCATATGCATCAGCAGGAATATAATTATTCGGATAAGCTCTTTGTTCAAAGAATCTCCATTCTCTGATAAAAGCTTTCGAATGTTTTATCTGTTCAGGAGCATTACTATAGACGGTATTTTCCAACAACTGGTTTCTGTAGGAAACCTGGGAAAATGCAGTCTGCAGTAATATCAGAGACAAAATGACGGTAAAAGTTTTCATAAGCGAGACTTTCTGATTTTATGGATGGCAATGAGGCTGATTATTTCTATCTTATAGTTTGTAGTAATCAAAATAATAATATTTTCTGATTAACATACTAATTTATGAAAAATATTTTTTTATTTGTAATAATCATTTAAATTATTTTCTCAGTAATGTCCCCATCAGAAGCACTAAACAGATATTTTTCTTATGATAAATTCAGACCAGCCCAGGAAGAAATCATTGCCTCCATTCTGAACGGAGAAAATGTTCTTGCTGTTCTGCCTACCGGTGCCGGTAAATCAATCTGCTATCAGATACCTGCACTAGTTTCTGAAAGCTTCTCCATAGTAATTTCTCCTCTTATTGCACTTATGAAGGATCAGGTTGATAATTTAAACCACGAAACAAAATCAGCCGCATTTATAAACAGCACAATGAGCTTTCAAGAAGCCGAAGCTGTTCTTCAGGATATTGCCTATGGTAAAATTAAATTATTATACGTCGCACCTGAAAGACTTGAGAATATTCTCTTCGCAGAAAGAATTAAAAAGTTAAAACCTAATTACCTGTTCGTTGATGAAGCACATTGTATCAGCGAATGGGGGCACAATTTCAGACCCAGTTACAGTAAAATAAAAGAGTTTGCAGAATTTGCATCAATTAAAAAGGTTTCAGCCTTTACTGCAACCGCGACTCCCGAAGTTGTAAAAGATATTATCAAACAGCTTGGCCTAACCCGACCAAAAGTATTTGTTAAAGGATTTGAAAGAGAAAATCTCCATCTCAATGTAATTCCCGGTTCAAAAAAATCCGAAAAATGCGTTGAGCTTATTTCCATATACAAGACTCCCGCCATCATATATGCATCGTCCAGAAGAAAAGCAGAAGAAATTAATGAATACCTTTATTTACATAAAGTAAAATGTGCCTGTTACCATGCCGGTATGCCTGTCGAGGAACGAAAAAGGATCCAGGAATCATTCATCAATGATGAAATTGATGTTATATGTGCCACCAATGCTTTCGGGATGGGAATCGACAAAAAAGATATCAGGTTGATTATTCATTTTAATACTCCCGGTTCTATAGAGAGTTATTACCAGGAAATCGGCCGGGCAGGAAGGGATGGGAAAGATTCTCATATTTTTCTCCTGCACGACGATTCTGATCTGTCAATTCAAAATTATTTTCTTTCAA
>DATICR010000250.1:0-5440 GCA_035456745.1 Ignavibacteriaceae bacterium | reverse complement strand
AAGATTAAAAGTTTGAAACACAAAACCAATTTCCTTATTTCTAATCCGTGCAAGCTGATTATCAGTCATTTCGCTAACGTTTTGTTCCTTAAACTCATAGATTCCCGATGTAGGAGTATCGAGGCATCCGAGCATATTCATTAAAGTTGATTTCCCGGATCCTGACGGTCCCATTATACCAACATATTCGTGTTTATCTATTTTGAGCGAAACATCACTCAAGGCGTGCACTTCTTCACTTCCAACCTGGTAAATTTTTGCTATATGTTCGATATTGATAATATTCATCTTTAACCCAATCTATTTATTAGTTGAACCAGTCGCAGTATTCTTATCCTCTATCCTTACATTAGAACCTTCAGACAACTCTTTAGAAATTGCTCTATAGCTTCCACTCACAACAGGCTGGCCAACATCGAGCCCGCTTTTTACTTCAATAAAGTTATCATCACTTATACCGGTTTCAACATTTACTTGTTTTGCTTTATTATCCTTCACAACGAAAACAATTTCCTGCAATTTTTTACCATTTGTTATACTTTTCTTTTCATCTTTAACGGCAGTATTTTCCTCAGGGTCTTCTATTTTTATTTCAGATTTATTTCTTGCCGTAACACTCTGGATTGGAACGGCTAAAACATTGTGGCGGGTTTCTGTCTGTATATCCGCATTACAGGACATTCCCGGGCGAAGCTGAGTATCGGGATCAAACAATTTTATCTTTACATCAAAATTAACCACCTGTTCCTGAGTGCCCAATCCCTCTGATATAGCACTATTCCCAATTTCCGTAACTTTTCCCTTGAATAATTTATCACCGAAAGCATCTACTTTTATCACTGCAGTATCGCCGACAGAAACAAGCACAACATCATTTTCATCAACATCGACACTTGCTTCTATATTATTCAAATCAGAAACCGTCATTATATCTGTTCCCTGTGAATAACCGCTACCGAGAACTTTTTCACCGAGCTCCAAATTTAGCTTAGTAATAGTACCTGTCATCGGCGAATAAATTGTTGTCTTATTCAATTGTTCAACAGCCTCTTTCAAAGCTGCCTGCATTTGAGAGACATTAGCCTGGGCAGCATCATAAGATGCGAGGGCGGACAAATAAGAACTTTTTGATGCTTCCAATTCCGCATCACTTGAAAGACCTTTAGCGTGCAATTCTTTTAACCTGTTATAATCAGATTCAAGTTTATCCAGCTGAGCTTTATTCATTGCCAGAGATGCTTTGGCACCTTGAAGATTTGCTTCTGCTCTGTCCCTTGCGGCAAGATACGTATCAGCTTTTATCTTCAAAAGAAGATCTCCTTTTTTAACTTTATATCCTTCTTTTACCGGCAGAGAAACAATTTCTCCTGTAACTTCAGGAGTAATTGTTACTTTAAATTCAGGATTTATCTCCCCCGTTGCAGAAACTATTTGAGTAATGTCTCTCTTCTGAACTTTTTCAACCTGCACGGGGATAATCTCCTCTTTATTTCCCCCGATTAATGCAATAAGTATTAATGCAAGAATCAGTATACCTATACCGCCAAAGATATACAATTTCTTTTTTGATTTTTTTTGTTTCCCGTTTGCCATTAGAAAATACTCCTAAAAATAATTATAAATTCATAAGACTTTTGATAAAATCATTTTTCATATTTTTGGGTATCAAGAACACCTAAATAATATTTCAACTGTTCACTTAAAACCACATATGCAAATTTCGCATTTATATAATTTGTACGAGCCGTAGTATAATCGGAATTTGCGATCAGAACGTTCAGCAAGGTGCCGGAACCCAGAGAATATTTTTCAGATTCAATCCTTCTGTTTTCTTCAGCCGCCTTAACATTCTCTTCATTAACATTCAAGCTTTTTTCAGCAGCCTGGAGATCAAGAAATGTCTTCTGAATATTCCGTTTAATATCACGCTCCAATTCCGTTAATTCAATACCCTTATTTTCCGCATTAACTTCAGCAATCTGAACGCGATTATCGACTGAGAAGCCGGAGAATATAGGGAAACTCAGGGTAGCACTTACAGTCAGATATTTTGACTGATTCAAGTTATCAATTGCATCTGCCCTAAGCTGGTAACTAATATTTCCGGAAAGACGCGGAAAATATCCCGATTCTGCTATTGTTATACCATTATTAGCACTTTCAAGACTCAGTTGTGCACTTTTATAATCGCTTCTCGTCTCGAGTGCACGGGTAACAAGTACGGACAGGTCTTCAGACTGAGACTTGATTTCATTACCAAAAGTTTCAACTTCAGTATTAACAGAGGAATCGTCAAATTCATAATTTCCCAGCACATCGAGTCCCAGGTAGTATTGAAGATTAGTCCTGGCAGTTTCGAGATCATTTTTTGCCTGAATCAACGCTAGTTCAGCGTTGCCTGTCTTAACCTGCTGGTTATAGACATCGGCCAATGTTACTGCGCCAAGTTTATTTCGTTCCGTAATAGTTTCCAGGTTTTTTTGATTCCAGGTTACATCGTCCTCTTTCACTTTCATCAACTGTTTTGCATTTATAACATCATAATAAAGGCTTACAGTCTGAAAAACGACATCCTGTTTAAGCCGTGCCAGGCTAAGTCTGGCTGCTTCCAGATCATTCTGGCTCTGTGAAATACCTGCAATATTTGCCAACCCGTCAAAAAGTGTGATATTACTTCCAGCACTAACGCTGTAATTTCTGCTTTGTTGAGAGGTTGCGGGTTGATCGAACACAAAACCACCAAAATTCACATTTCCGCCGGCTTCATCAGCTTTAGTCCAGTTCCAATTTCCCGAAGCATCAAGAGTTGGAAGCAAATTTCCATAAGCTGCTTTAACTCCCGATTTATAAGATTTTATACTGTTCTCACTTTTCTGTAACAAAGTATTTTTATTCATTGCTATTTCTATCGCTTGATTCAGGCTTAACGTCTCCTGTGCAAAGGATGCATATCCGAAGGTTAACAGACAAATTAAGCTTAGAATAATTCGCATCATTTTTCTCCCGATTAAATTATTTTGAAGACCAGAATTTCATTTTATTTATGACAAAATCAGAAATCAATAGTTTGTATCTTAATATTTTATCTTCATTTATAAAGAACATCTAAAGATTTACTTACAAAAATAGATTATCTTTGGTTCTCAAGTGTAGATTAGGTATAAACGGCAAAATAATTACATATCCGGTAAATAGTGCAGAGAAAATCAGGGAGCGGTTAAGCGAATCGAGTTGTATTTTTCAGGAATGATTCTGCGAACCGCTTGCCATCTAGCAAATCGTGTTACAAATTTTCGCGTTGTTTTATCTTTAAAAGATATTGATAAGCTTCCTCATAATCATTCCCTATTTTACCATCCAATATAGCTTCCTCTATTTCTTCTTTTATTTCGCCGACTTTTTTCGAAGGCTTCAGATTACAGACTTCCATTATTGTTTCTCCACGGACAGGCGATTGAAAAGCTCTGAGCTTATCTTTTTCTTCAACTTCCAGAACTTTCTGCATTACCTTTTCATAATTTTCAAGATACCGGAAGACCTTATCCCTGTTTTTACTTGTTATGTCGGCCCTGCAGAGAGCAATCAAATCCTGCAGGTCTTCGCCGGCTGCAACGATTAACCTTCTTACAGCGGAATCAGTAACCTCTTCATTTGCCAAAGCTATCGGTCGTAAATGCAGCCGAACCAATTTTGCAACATAGTCGAGCTTTGATAAAGGTAACTTCATTTTTCTGAATACAGGTTTCATCATACGGGCACCAATTTCTTCGTGACCGTGGAAAGTCCAGCCAATCCCTTCCATGAATCTTTTTGTCTGCGGTTTTGCAATATCGTGAACAAGAGCAGCAAACCTCAACCACACATTATCAGAAACCCTGGAAATATTATCAACAACTTCACAGGTATGAAAGAAAACGTCCTTATGGTGATAGTCCTTTCTCTGGTCTACGCCACCCAAGTTTGCCACCTCAGGAAAAATTATGCTCATTACGCCGGAATCGTAGAGTAGTTTCAATCCAATTGAAGGCCGAGGGGATGATAATATTTTCAGAAATTCATCAGTTATTCTTTCCTGTGAAACAATGCTGAGTCTCTCACGCATTTCATTAGCTGCCTTAAAAGCAGAATCGTCAACCTGAAAATTCAATTGTGAAGCAAATCTGAAAGCCCTTAATATCCTGAGAGGATCATCATCAAAAGTTGTTAAGGGATCAAGAGGAGTTTTAATTAATTTCCTTTCAATATCATCCAGACCATTATACCTGTCGATTATAGTCCCGAAATCTTTCCGGCTTATTGAAACAGCAAGCGTATTTATGGTAAAATCCCTTCTCGAAATATCCTCTTCAAAAGTACCGGCTATAACCTCAGGTTTCCGACTATCACGTTTATAGGATTCCTTCCGTGCCCCGACAAATTCAAAATCGAAATCTCCGTATTTAAAATGAGCTGTTCCAAAATTCCTGTATATATTTATACTTTTTATTCCCAGCTTTTCCGAAAACAATTTAGCATACTTTTCACCGTCGCCCACAACAAGATAATCTATTTCATCCCTATCTCTATTAAGGATAATATCGCGAACAAATCCACCAACTATATAAACACTGAAACCGCATTCTTCGGCAGCATCAGCGGCTACTTTAATAAAGGGAAATTTTTTAAGCTCTAATTCAAAATTCATCAATCGAAATTATCTTTTATAATTTAGTGTCATTAGGATCAATTATAATCGATTCCAATCCATTAGTCTTGCTCCCCATCAACACGGAGATCGGTTTTAAGGGACCTATATTACTGAAAAGTATTTTCATCACTGCTGCAATAGGCACCGCAAGGAACATTCCGACAATTCCCCAGATCCAGCCCCAGAAAATCAATGAAAACAATACAAATACAGGACTGAGATCCATGCGCCGACCAAGGTAATGGGGCTCTATGATACTGCCTACGAGATTATGCAAAATGAGCAATATTGCAGTAAGAAATATTACAGTAAATCCAAAACCATACTGAAGAAGAGCAATAATTATGGGACCAATAGTAGCAATCAGAGAGCCGATATTGGGAATAAAATTTAAAATGAAAGTTAACACACCCCACAGGATTGCAAAATCAATTCCAAAAAGAAGGAACACCACTGTAGAAAGTGCCCCGAGTATTAAACTGAGAATAGTTTTAATTATAAGATAAGATTGAATCTGTACGTTAATATTCTTTATGTTTTCCTGTACCATCGTACTTCTTCTTCCAAAGGCAACAGCGAGACGGTCCTCAAACTTCACCTTACCGAGCATCATGAAGACCCAGAAAATAAGGGCAATAAACAAATCGCCCATCATTGATGAAAAAGTATTAAGGAAGTCTGGTATTACCCCGGCCTGGAATAATCTTTCAAACAAAGTTTTAAAGTCAAAAGTCCTTAGGTCAATTTTAAACC
>DATICR010000249.1:0-9891 GCA_035456745.1 Ignavibacteriaceae bacterium | reverse complement strand
GTGGAAAAAGAATTCTCCATCTTCCATTGAAATTATTGCTTTCAGAAGATTAGGATTTACATTTTCAATATTTACCCAGGATTGTTGGGGATAATACAATAAATTTTCATCAATTGCCCTTTGTTCCATCAAAGAGGTGATTCTAAAATGATAAAACTCAAAATAAGGAATCTGAAAAGCAGGAATGCTGAAATAAAACAACGTAAGGATATAAATAAAGATGAACCTGAATTTTTTCTTTTTAATAGATGGTAAAATCTTTTCCAGAAATTCACCAAGCTCATTACTGGGGAACTGTAAAGTCAACATAACTTTTCCCTGGCGGAATCTTACTTATAAAGAACCGGTTATCTTTTATGCTTTATTTTGCCGGGAGTAAGAGAATCAACTACATTTTCAGATTTTTTCCGTAGATCTTCCAATTCTTTTTCCTCATTTCGGCGCATACTATCCAATAAGGGAACCTTTCTTCTTAAGCTGTCCGTTCCTGGTCTTACTCTGTTCGTATCCGGTTCACCAAACTTATTTGGTGGAGCATTTTTATATAAATTAAGAGAATCTACCTGCTGCGGTTTTTGTCCCAGGGAATCAATCCGTCCCAATGAATCAACCCTGGCGGTTTCAATACTTTTAAGTGAATCCTCCCGAACTTTTGCCAGTCTCTTTTGTTCCTGGTTATAAACATTAATTTTATGCATCACCTTATTAGCATATACAGTTGAAGGATATTTCATTGTAAGTGAATCATATAATATTGCAGCGGAATCGGGTTTATCGAGTTCATTTTCAAGAATCCATCCGGATGCATAAAGTGCTTTCGGAGCTAAAGGGGAAGCCGGATATTCCTTATAAATAACGCGGAGCTTGGTAAGTGAGGAATCATATTTATTATCATTCATCTCCTTTTCGGCAGATGCATAAATATCTTCTGCCGGATCAAAATTCAAATCAACCAACGGCTTGCCTAATTTATTTGCAGCAGCATTTACAATGCTTTTGCCTTTATAGTTATTGTAAATAATCTCAAATAAACTATCGGCTTTTACAGAATCATTTTTGGTAAGATAATAGCTCCCCAGAGCATATAGAGTTCGGGCAGTATAATCGGGATTCGGGCTGGAACCGAGAATTTCAGTGTAATATTTATAAGCCGAATCAGGAATATTTAATTCGGTAAAATATAGATTACCAATTTCAAATCTGTCCTTTGCAATTATTGATTTTAATGAATCGGATGGAAGGTTCGGGCGCAGCGGAGCTGTTTTTCCATTCATCAGCTCTTTCACTCTTTTTTCAAAATCCGGAGTCTGGAAAGAACTGAATAAATTCTTTTTCTGCTTGAGACTGTCAATGGGATTAACAATTACAGTATCCGTTATGGTAATTACCCGGCCAAATTGATCTCTGACTTGATTACCGAATTTGTCCAGGCTGTCTTTTTGTACCACAGTAGTATCTATTTTCATTCCGGTGGTATCCTGTACGAACATTGCCGAGTCTAATTTTGCTTTAACCTCTGCAAATTCCTGTTCCGCAATAACCTGATCCTCAATATCCTTTCTTTCCTGGTAATATGAAGCCGAATCCTGCTTATACTGATCGGGATTTTCACTATAAAAAAGTTTCTGTCTGCTCTCATCTAATGATTTTTTCAGATTCATAAATTTCCTGAACAACTGAGATTTCTCATTTGCTGTTGTTTTATATTCCTTAGGTATTGCAGAATTAGCCGCACGCGAATAATAAGCATTGGCGCTGTCAAAGTTCTGATAATGATTTTCAAAGATTTGACCTAATTCGTAACGGGCGAGACCTCCGCTTTCTGATCCTTTATAGGTAGTATCCACTTTAACCAGAACATTAATTGCTTCATCAAACTTATTCAGCTTTGAAAGTGTTACACCTCTTTCAAGGTCTATTTCATCAAAATTATCGGAATATTTATCTTCGGAAATCATATCTTCAAAATCTGCAAGTGCTTCATCATAATGCCCTGCTTCACGTAATGCCTTTCCGAGTTCAAGTTTTGCCTGGTATTGCGTATCAAAAGAAGGTGAATAATCAAAGACCTTCTTAAAAGCGGCGATTGCATCCTCAAGATTATTTACCTTTTCATCCAGTTTTCCGAGCTCAAATACTATTTCGGCATTCATTTCATCATTATCCGATTGCTTCAGATAATCTGTACATGCGGTAATTGCTCCGGTGTAATCTTCCTGTGCAATCTTATATTTAATTTCTTCCAGGAAAGCCTCGGTAAGGAAATCACTCTCGTTTTCAGTGGATGCCTGCTGTTTGACGGTTTCAAGCATGCTCAGCCCATCAGAGTATTGTTTAAGCCTCATCTGAGTTTTTCCTATCCACAATTCCGTTTCGAGAATAAGTTCACTTTCCGGCTGAGTGGCAATTAGTTCCTGAAATTTCCTCAAAGCTTTAAGATAATTCTTTTGATAATAAAAAGATTTACCGAGCATAAGGAGAGCGTCATCCACATATGAAGAATTAGAATGAAACTGTAGGATAGTAGAACATTTGTCAACAACTTTTGATAGCTGCTGACTGACGTTAGCTGCAGCAACTTCTTCTTCATTCGCGAAGAGATCTTTTTTCTGCGTTTTTATCGTTTGTTCAGCGTCCTCAAAAATATCTTTGGCATCATAATAAAGATTGAAATAAGTCGTAAAATTCTGCCATAATCCACAACCGCCGAAAATCAAACCTGCAAACAGGAAAAGAATATATAATCCGGGAGATAATCTTTTAAAATGCATAAATTAAGCTATTAAAGAATAAAAAAAAGTAAAAGGTAAAAGATATTACAAAGCTTCCTTCCCGGACTCCTCAGTTCTGATTCTGATAACATCCTGAATTTCTGAAATAAAAATTTTGCCGTCTCCCACCTGTCCTGTTTTGGCAGTCCTTAGTATTGCATCAATCACCTTTTCCATTTTTTCTTTTTCAACGACAATTTCAATTTTTATTTTCGGTATAAATTCAATACGGTATTCACTACCCCTGTAAGTTTCTGTATGTCCTTTCTGCCTTCCATAACCCCTTACTTCTGTTATTGTCAATCCTCTGATACCCTCTTCAACCAGAGCTTCTTTAACTTCATCTAATTTGAAGGGGCGGATAACTGCTTCTATTTTTATCATAGGTTTGCCCTTTACCTGCCGTGACAGTTTTTATATTTTTTCCCGCTTCCGCAGGGACAGGGATCATTTCTTCCTACTTTCTCACCCACCTGCACCGGCTGAGGTTTCCCTCCCTGTTCCGGACTCCGTTGTCCTGCTTTAATGCCTGATGATGCCAAACCAATATTTGTTGCGGCTTGTTTACTTTCAGTCATTCTGACCGGTTGATGCCTCCTTCTGTTCTGCACTTCTTCAGGAGCTGCAGGGAAAAATTTGAAGGCAAACGAAACTACTTCATCTCTTATATCTTCAAGCAGAGATACAAATAATTTAAATGCTTCACCTTTATATTCTATTAAAGGATCTTTTTGACCATAAGCTCGCAGACCAATCCCTTCCTTAAGATCATCCATTTCACGTAAGTGCTCTTTCCATTTTTGATCAATTACACTTAAAACAGCGTAACGTTCAAGTCTTGCCATTAATTCAGAACCGAGCATCTCCTCCTTTTTCTTATAAAAGGATTTTGCGCCTTCAAGTAAACGGTCTTTGACACCTTCTTTACCAAGAGTTTCAAATTCTGTTGGTTCAAGTTTTATGTCCACGAGAAGCTTTTGTAATATTTCCTCTTTTATATTGTCTGCAAGTACCTCATCAAAATTTCTGTTTACAACATCGGCAACATATTCTTCAAGATACTCAAAAATTTCACTTTTCAGCCTGTCGCCTGCCAGTGCTCTCTGGCGGCGCGTATAGATAACTTCTCTCTGCTGGTTCATTGTATCATCATATTCCAGTAGTCTTTTACGTATAGCAAAGTTATTCTCCTCAACCTTTTTCTGGGCCCTTTCAACAGATTTAGTAATCAAGGGATGCTGAATTACTTCACCCTCTTTTATGCCAATCCTTCCCATAACAGAAGATATCCTGTCGCTCCCGAAAAGACGCATAAGATCATCTTCAAGTGAAATAAAAAATTTGGATATACCGGGATCACCCTGTCGTCCTGAACGTCCTCTCAATTGGCGATCGATTCTTCTTGATTCATGTCTTTCAGTACCGAGAATAAATAATCCTCCGCGTTCACGAACACCGGCTCCCAGCTTAATATCAGTACCGCGGCCCGCCATATTGGTAGCAATTGTTACAGCACCAACCTCACCGGCATGGGCCACGATTTCAGCCTCTCTCTGATGCTGTTTGGCATTTAAAACATTATGTGAGATACCTTTTCTTTTCAACATCCTTGAAATTGTTTCAGAGACATCAACAGAAGTTGTACCAACCAGAACCGGTCTTCCTTCTTTCTTTAAATCCTCAATCTGATTTATAACTGAATTATATTTTTCTCTCTTGGTCCTGTATACTGCATCATCCTGATCATCTCTTACAACGGGTTTATTAGTGGGTACAACTACGACTTCCAGCTTATAAATTTCAAAGAATTCGCCCTCTTCCGTTTCTGCAGTACCAGTCATTCCTGCAAGTTTATTATACATTCTGAAATAATTCTGCAGGGTGATGGTTGCGAGGGTTTGACTATCCCGCTCTACTTTTACATTCTCTTTTGCTTCAATCGCCTGGTGCAGACCGTCCGAATATCTTCTTCCGGGAAGAATACGACCTGTAAATTCATCAACAATAGCAATTTTACCGTCTTCAGTTACGACATATTCATCATCCTTTTCGAATAATGTGTATGCTTTCAATAGTTGGTGGATTGTATGAATCCTGTCGCTGCTTTCAGAATAATTATGATACAGCGAATCTTTCAGTCTTATTTTTTCTTCATCGGTTATCGATTGATCATTCTCAAGTTTGCTTATTTCTGTACCAAGATCAGGTAAAATGAAAAAGTTCTTTTCCATACCGCTTCCCCTGGCTAGTTCCTCTCTCCCCTTTTCAGTTAAATCTATAGTGTTATTTTTTTCATCAATAACAAAATAAAGCTCATCATCAATTATGTGCATGTTCTTGGCTTTTTCCCGAAGGAATTCCATCTCTGTTGACTGGAGTAATTTCTTATTTACCGGTTCACTTAACAGCTTTGCCAGCTTACTGTGTTTGGGAAGTCCTCTGCTGGCACGTAAAAGCAATATCCCGGCTTCAGTTGAATCCGATTTCCCATTTCCGTTTTCATTCAATATATTTTCGGCATCCTGAACTAATTTAGATACAAAATTTGACTGGAGGCGGTAAAGTCTTTCAACCTTGGGTTTCATCTCATTGAATTTATGATCATCAACTTCAACCGGACCGGAAATAATAAGGGGTGTTCTGGCCTCATCTATTAAAACAGAGTCAACCTCATCTACAATTGCATAATTATGCTCGCGCTGAACCTGGTATTCTTTGTCAATCGACATATTATCACGAAGATAATCGAAACCAAACTCATTGTTGGTACCATAAGTAATGTCGCAGTTGTATTGCTCTCTTCTCTGTTCAGAGTTCATTGTATTTATGATGCATCCAACCGTCAAATCATGGAATTTAAAAATCTCGCCCATCCACTCGCTGTCACGTTTTGCAAGGTAATCATTTACGGTCACAAGGTGAACCCCTCGACCTGTCAATGCATTTAAGTAAAGCGGTAGTGTAGCAACAAGAGTTTTTCCTTCACCGGTAGCCATCTCCGCTATTTTCCCCTGGTGAAGTACAACTCCCCCCATCAGTTGAACATCATAAGGGACCATATCCCAAGTTGTTTTATTGCCTGCTACTGTCCAGGTTTGTCCTAATAATTTTTCACAGGTTAATTTTACGACTGCAAATGCTTCAGGTAGCAACTGGTCAAGTATTTCTTCATACTTGTCGTTTAGTTCTTCCTGAAGAGCGTCCAGGTCATCATATGCAGCATTACGGTCAAAATCCTCATCTCCCTGCAGTTTATTCCTTATTTCTTCAATTTTGCTTTTGGTTTCTGCCGTGTAATCCTGAATTTTTTGCTTAAATTCTGTGGTTTTTGCTTTTAATTCATCAACTGAAATATTTTTTATTTTTTCATATTCCTGATTTATTTCGTCAACAACAGGTGATAATATTTTTACATCTTTTGAATGTTTATCACCGAATACCTTCTTAATAAGATTTAACATTTATTCATTTTCTCCGTTGGTAATGAATGTCAAAATTAAACATTGAATGTTTGAATTGCAATTTAGGAAGTTACCCCTTTTACCTGAATCTGTAGTCCAAATTCCTGCTATAAATTTTAATAAAACTTAATGGTTACTTGAATCATGTTTGTACAGTATACTCTGATCACATGTGACGTATACTGATTGACTATATCTCCTACTTTTGTTTTATAGGAGTGAGAATTTTTCTAATTCTTGAAAATATAATTTATAATTAATGGAAAGGTATGTATATGCTTAAGATTAGTTGGTGTAAAATGGCAGTTGTAGTTTTACTCGCTTTCTTTTTTACCGCGGGAACTAATTTATATGCTCAGGATAGTTCTATGACTCCTAAAAGTGGTAGTAATACTCAGGGAAACGATACATACAAACAAAATGCTCAAAAATGGACTGATCAATTGGATCAAAAATTAAGTCTAACTGAAGAACAAAAGACAAGAATTCAGGGAATACTTGTTGATTTTCAGCAGGCTGGAATGAATGCGACCGCAGATAACAAAGATCAGCTAAGGAAAACTTATGATAGTCGTATTGAATCTGTATTAAATGATAATCAGAAGACTATGTATAATAGCTATAAGAGCGAGTGGTGGAGTTCCATTACTTCATCCCCCAGTTCCGGTACTACCAAAGAATATTAAACAATATTCATTAGCTGCTTAAAAAGCATACTTGTCAAACTGACAGGTATGCTTTTTAGTTTTAAAGATATTATTCTTATTGTAATTGAGATTCTAATATTCAGATATCCCATCCCTTTTTAAAATAATAAAGACCTTTATATATATTTTATTTTCATATACTTTTTTATAGCAGATTTCATTGTTTTTTTTATACTTTATTTAAAAGTATTAATTCCGACCTGATTTTCCGTTAAAAATAATGATCTCATTATCCTTTCAGAGATCGAAGAAAATTGAGAGCTGAGTAAAAGATTTATAATTTCTTAAATGACCACAATATTTTAATTTAAAGGATTAAGTAATTAAATTAATTTTGTTTGCTGAAAAGAAAAATATATTATCTGAAGAATTTGTCCACAAAATTGTAGAATATTCTGCGGGATATTTTGATGAAGTCCAGCTAAAAAGTCTTTTTTCGCTAATAGAAACTGAAGCGCAGAGACATTTTTTTAACGATACTTCCGCAATAAATTTACTCCGCGTTATTGATGCTGCCTATGACAAAATTTCTTTTTTGTCTGATTGCCTCAAATATCCTCATTATATTGAACTCCTGATTGCAATAACTTCAAATAGTAATTATTTGACGGATATTCTGGTAAGAAATCCTGAATATTTCTACCTGATTGCAAATCCTTCACGTCTCGAGGTAACATTAAATGAAGAGAATTATACCCAACTGGTTTCTTCTTCAACAGAAATGTTCCGTTCTTTCGATGCAAAACTAAACGGGTTAAGAAGATTTAAAAGAAAGGAAATCCTTCGAATCGGGGCAAAGGATATTTTCCTCAAAAAGAATGTTGAAGAAATTACTGCCGAATTAAGCAGCCTTGCAAAAGCCATAGCCTCACATTTATTCAGTCTGTGTTACAGGAAAATATCGGAAAAGTATCTGCTTGAACTGAAAGAGAATAAATATTGCGTGGTATCTCTTGGTAAGCTTGGTGGGAAAGAACTTAATTACAGTTCCGATATCGACCTGATCGTATTTTATGATACAAATGATTCATTTGTAGTTAAAAAAGACTACCAGGAAATATTAAATGAGACAATCTTACTTTTCATTGAATCCGCCTCCCGATTAACCTCTGAGGGATACCTTTACAGGATTGACTTTCGTCTGAGACCGCAAGGACAGAATTCTCTTCTTTGCAAAAGACTTATCGATTACCTGAAGTATTACGAATTAAGAGGAGAAGCCTGGGAAAGGCAGATGCTGATAAAATCTGATTTTGTGGGTGGAAGTAAACAACTTTTTGAGGAATTCAGAAATTATCTGACTCCATTTATTTTCCCTTTATCATTTAATTCCTCTCCTCTGGAACAGATTAAAAGATTAAAGCTAAATATTGAGAAAAATTTAAAAGATAGAGAAAATATTAAACTTACTCCCGGAGGGATCAGGGATATTGAGTTTTCAATTCAGGCATTGCAACTTTTAAACGGAGGGAAAATAAAATCTCTCCGAATAGGTAATACTTTGCAGGCAATCTCTGAATTACTAAACCAGGGCTTACTTGTAAAAGATGAATCGGATACCCTAAAAGAAGCCTACATATTTTACAGAAAGATCGAACATTATATGCAATTAATGAATGATACCCAGACTCATAACATTCCCTCCAGCGGTGAAATTCTTGATAAACTCAGCTATTTTCTTGGTTATGCTAAACCGGTTATGTTTTTAAAATCTGTCGGGTATTATTTCAGGAAAGTAGCAAAAATCTATGAATCTGTTATAGGCATGGAGAAACAGAAAAACATTAAAAGACCTGAAATAAATTTTGCCAGCCCGCAGTCGGCTGGAAAAGATCTTGAGTACCTTAAGGAAGGGAGAGGATTGCTGGGACAAAAAGAATTTGATCAACATTCTATTGAAGCTTTTAATAAAATCTACGAGTCTTTATCTGATTACCTGGGAACTGCTTTAAATCCCGATCTTGTATTAAAAAATTTTGTAAGGGTTATCAGGCAAGCAAAATTTCCTTCGATATGGTATGATGAATTCCGTAATGAAGACTTCTTTAAGTTGTTCCTTACTTTATGTGAATTTTCGCAAACTTCAATTGATATCTTTTCAGAAGATAAAAAGCTAAGGGAATTATTCTTATCTAAAAGCGTCTTTCAGAATACTGATTATGAAACCCTTCAGTATGATGAATTAATTTTCATTTTGTCACTACAGCTAACCCTGGGAATTGTTAAACCGGAGAATTTTTCCGGAATTCTGTCGAAATTTTTCTTAAACAGAATTAAGGATCTATCGGTCAACCTGGATAAAAATAAAATTATTTCCGGTCAGTATTTTATTGGAGCAATGGGAAGCCTAGGAAATGGGGAAATGACCTTTGCATCAGATATTGATCTAATTTTTGTGACCGGTAATCCCAAAGTCTATTTTGAACAGCAGAATATCTTTGTTGATTTTCTGGGGATCCTGAGGACAGAATTTAAACCGATTAAAGTTGATTGCAGGCTGAGACCCGAGGGGAAAAGCGGAATGCTGGTATGGGATATCAGTTCTTATATAAATTATATACATACGAGAGCCAGAACCTGGGAATTGCAGTCGTTTACCAAGCTGAACTTTATATCAGGAAATAAACGGCTGTTCGATAAAATCATAAACGCAGTTTCCGGAAGACTGAAGTCTATAGATTCAGTAAAGCTCAAAACAGATTTTCTGGAAATGAGAAGAAAATTAAGTCCCGTTGAGGGAATTCCCGGATTAATAAATCTAAAAAAAGCACGCGGGGGTATTATGGATATTGAATTCATATTACAATATTTGGTACTTTGTAATCCGAAAATTTTCCAAAAGTTCAGAGCAAAAAATAACAGGACAGTATTGACCGGATTGGTATCTCTCAATCCTGAATTGAAGGAATCCCTTGAAAAAATATTGTTTAGTTATGAATTTCTTAAGTCATT
>DATICR010000248.1:0-3689 GCA_035456745.1 Ignavibacteriaceae bacterium | reverse complement strand
TGACACTGAACATGAATCAGCTCTCGAAATAACAGGAGGACTCGCTTATGAAGTTTCACCAAATATTGCCCTTGGAGTAGAATATAGACATCATAGAATATTTGAGAACATATACGGCAAAGAACTCGCACAGGCAACTTTTATTGGACCTTCGGTAAATGTACAGGGAAGTTCATTTTATTTTACTTTGAATATTTTAAAACAAGTTACGGGGAACCCTCATTCAGGTGGAAATCTCGACTTACTAAACCATGAGAACTATGAATTCAGAACAATTCTTGGAATAAACTTATAATGAAAATATTGTTGTTACTCTTTTTTATAATTGTGCTATTAATCGGATGCAATTCAAACCTGGCTAGAATAGAATCAGAACCGACAAATTACCCTGAAGGAAAATTAATTTTCCTGTCAAAATGCGGCGGCTGTCACGGGTTTTATGAAAGGGATCATCTTTCCGCATCAGGATGGGACTCCATCCTTGTCCCCATGCAGCAAAAAGCAAAACTTACTGACGAACAGAAATTTAAAGTGCTGCAATATTTAAAGGAAGATAAATTGGTAACCGGAAATAATGGGAAATAATCTTATACTAATTGGTCGGCGGATTATTTATACCGTGACATTAAAGTAACTTCTGATTATATAAATAATTTGATTAGGTTTGTTATATGAAAAATATTGAAACTGAAAGAAAATTTTTAGTTACTTCCGGTGATTGGAAAAATATCTCAAAAGGTGTTTTGTACAAACAGGGATATCTGAGTATAGACCCCGGAAGAACTGTCCGGGTCAGACTTGAAGGAGAAAAGGCAAAACTTACTATTAAAGGTAAAAAGATAAATGGCTCGGGTGATGAATTTGAATACGATATCCCCGCTGATGAAGCATCGTATATAATTGAACATTTATGTCTGAAACCTGCAGTAGAAAAGATTCGCTATAAAATTAATTATAAAGATAATGTTTGGGAGATTGACGAATTCCTCGGGGAAAACACCGGACTTGTACTTGCCGAAATTGAACTGGAATTTCCTGATCAGCATTTTGAAAAACCACCTTGGATAGGCGAGGATGTAACCGAAGATTCAAAATATAAGAATGCTAACCTTGTAAAAAGCCCCTTTACAAAGTGGTAGAAAACTCCGCCTGGGACAGACGGAGTTAACCATTAAACTTTGATTTCACGCTGCCGATGGTTCGGTTGCCACGGCCTTCTTTGGTTTATAAAGTAGTGCTGCCATGAAACCAAGAATCAGCATCTCAACTAACCCGTAAATAAACCATTGAAGGGTTAGAGCATATGGTAAGGGGTAAATTGCGAACGATTGGTAAGAGGATACAAAGGCAAAAAATATCCCCATGTAAAATCCATAACGCAAACCTTCCAAAATGCCTTTATTCTCATATCCTTTAACAAAGAAGAAAACGAAGAGATAACTCCAAATAAGATCTGTTACCCAGATTACCCACATATAAGAATTCATCTGGTCCATCGGTCTGAAAATTTGCTTTATTCCCTCACTCATGTATGTAGAGGAAAGTATAACACTGTGTACAAGATAACTGAAGATTTCGAGCAGAACAAAAATAACTATGAAGGCGAGAATAAATCTTTTAGTATTCATTAGAACCCTCCTTTATTGTTTGTGAAATCTATCCGGATAAAAATGACATAGTTAACCTAATGAATGCATCATTGAAAAAAAAATATCATTGAAAATTTCAAAATATTTATCCCTTGATTAGAACGTATTCAAAGCGTATTCAAAGCGTACTTAGAGCGTACTTAAACCATATTCAGATCGTACTCAGATATTGATTAGCCCATAATGGGAATGTAATTATTTGGAAATTTGTTTTTTAAAGTATTTCAGAAAATATAATCTCGTAGATATCGAATTTGTGATTTATACAATATTCAGAAGTATAGTTCTGTTATAACTTTTAATTTTTAATCCTGAATAAATTTTCAGATCATCTTCGATCTGTTTATTTGAAAAAAATGTTTTAATATTGAATCAAAAAATGGAAAAGGAAAATTTAAATAAGGTCGCAGAAATAACTCTGCTTTTTTGGCTAATGAAAGTTATTGCAACCACACTCGGGGAAACTTTTGGTGATTTTCTTTCAATGACATTGAACCTGGGATATTTAACCGGGATCACGGTTACCTTTATTTTTTTCCTGACTTTTCTCATAATTCAATTGTCTGCTGAAGAATATATTCCTGTATTTTATTGGATGGTCATAATAGGTACAACAACTCTGGGTACTGAAATTTCGGATTTCATGGACAGAACATTGCACCTTGGTTATGCAGCAGGAAGTATGATATTATTTTTGTTATTGCTTTCGGTTCTTCTCCTCTGGAAAATAAAATTCAACTCTATGAAAGTGTTCCCAATCTCTGAGCGAAAAAAGGAAATTTTTTATTGGATTGCTATTCTCTTCTCGAATAGCCTCGGAACTGCGTTTGGAGATTTTTTAAGTGATAACCTTGGCTTAAGTTATTTCGATGGTGCTCTTGTTACTGCAAGCATTATTCTGATCGTTATTTTGCTTCACTATATGACCAGGATAAATGAAATTACATTATTCTGGATTGCTTTTGTTTTTACGCGGCCCTTTGGAGCAACTTTTGGTGATTTTTTAACTAAGCCTGTTTCAAAAGGAGGGTTTGATCTGGGAACCCTTCAGGCTTCGTTGGTATCAATTCTTCTCCTGTCGTTTTTAATATTAATTTCTCACCGAAGATTGAAAGTTGTCAATATCGAATAGTCCAAATGACCTTGTGCTCAATTAAATTTCATGTATTCAGAGCAATTGGTCATACTTATTCGTCATTATTAAATTCAGTCAATTACCAGGAAAAAATGTAGTACATTAATTGAAAAATTTGAAGACTGAGGACTGTAGGGTCTGTTGCTCAACAGGGAATTGTCATAAGAGCGAGGAAAATATTTCGTATTTATTCGGAAAATTTTATCGGAACCTCGTAGAGGTTCAATTATTGTAGAAAAATTACATAATAAATATCTCCTGACCCTTGTAGAGGGTCAATTTTACAACCGGTTGGTCTAAAAAGATATTTGCAACACACCCTGTAGATTGTGGGTTTTAAATCGTTTCCCTGTTTTTGCCTATTGCATACTGCAACTGCCTATTTATATATTGAATTAATTATACTCATCCCAACTTTTTACGGGAAGACTTTCGCGGCTGTAATGTTCTATCGATTTGATGAATCGTTTTATGAATTGTATGTTCGTAAATAAAGGAATATTTAAATCAACTGCTTTCCTGCGGATGATATAATCACTGTCCAGCTCAACCTTTTCGGCTGTCTTGGGAATATTAATTACAAGATCAATTTTTCCCTCAGAAAGATACGTTAGTATTCCCGGTTCGGCATTGTCAAAAGGACGGTAAAGAATTTCTACATCTATTCCGTTTTCTTTATAAAAATCTGCGGTTCCCTTCGTACCATAGAATTTTAATCCCCTCCTTTGTAATGTTAATAGATCCTCAAGCAGCTCGGCTTTGTTTTTTAATGTCCCAGTTGATAGTAAAGCTGCCTTAATAGGAAATTTGTGACCTGTCGAAAGAAGACTCTTCAGAAAAGCTTCATTAAAATCATCGCCAAGACATGCCACTTCGCCGGTGGATGACATTTCAACTCCTGTTAC
>DATICR010000247.1:0-2207 GCA_035456745.1 Ignavibacteriaceae bacterium | reverse complement strand
TCCCCTCTACAGATTACATAAGAGGAAAAGAAGAGCTTGATTACACACCGGCACCCGACTGCTTTCATGATATGTTCGGGCATATGCCTCTTCTTACTGATAACAACTTTGCTTCATTTTACCAGATGTTCGGCGAAGCGGCTTTTAATGCAAAAGGTATAAACCGGAAGTATCTCGAAACTTTTCACTGGTTTACGGTTGAATTCGGATTGATTAGAAAACCTGAAGGTATGAGGATATATGGAGCCGGAATCATTTCTTCCAAAGAAGAAGTTACTCATGCATTATCAGATGAAGTGGAAGTAAGAGACTTTGATCCCGATAAGCTGGTTAAAACTGAGTATGATGTCTGGCACCTGCAACCAATACTTTGGGCTATTGATTCATTTGAGCAGTTGGAAGATGGATTCAAATCATGGACTAAAAATCAAGGTTTATTGTAAATGTCAAATTATTAAGTTGAGTTGATTTGGTGTAGCCCCTCCCCATCGAATAAAACAGATGAGACTTTTTTAATGTCTCTTTTGGTGCTTCAAATTACAGCTTATGTTTCAAACTTGAATGTCCTTATATATTTATCTAATTTTATAACAATTAATCATAAGCTTTTATAATTTAATAACTTACGACCATCTCTTAAAGAAGAGAAAAAGTAATTATGTCTGTCAAAGTAGGAGATACGGCTCCGCAGTTTACATTGAAAAATCAGGACGCTGAAAATGTTTCTTTATCCGATTTTCAAGGGAAGAATATTGTAGTATTATTTTTCCCTTTTGCATTTTCCTCTGTATGTTCAATAGAAATGAAGAGAATGCAGCAGGATATGGAAAAGTTTACTAGTCTGAATGCCCAAATTCTGGGAATCAGTGTGGACAGTCACTACACACTTAGGGCATGGAAAAAAGATCTTCAAATAAATTTTCCTCTTCTAAGTGATTTTAATAAAGAAGTTTCGCGGTTATATGACTCATTTTATGAAATTTATGCTCCCGGAAAGTATGACTATAAAGGAGTTTCAAAAAGATCTGCATTTGTTATCGATAAAAAAGGAAAAATAATATACAAAGAAATATGTCCAAATTCCGGAGAACAACCGGATTATGATTCAATAAAAAAAACATTGGGAAACGAATAAATATGTATAGAAATCTAACCCCGCAGGAAGTAAAGAAAATTCTGGATAATAAAAACGGTACGCGATTAATTGATGTCAGAGAAGAATGGGAGCATAGAATTGCAAAAATAGAAAACTCCGCGTTAATGCCCGTAAGCAGCTTTCTTAGTTATCTTGATAAACTAAACGAAGAGGATGAACTTATAATTTATTGCCATAAGGGAGTGAGAAGTGCGAATGTCTGTAACTTTCTTGCGGGTAAAGGATTTAAGAATTTAATAAATTTGAAGGGTGGAATTGATGCGTGGTCAAAGGAAGTCGATCAGTCAGTCCCGCGGTATTAATTTTTAGCAGAGGAAACAATTATGATCAAAGAAGGTATGAAAGCCCCTGATTTCAAATTACAAAATCAGGGGGGAGAGGCAATATCACTTAAAGACTATAAAGGAAAAAATATCGTACTATATTTTTATCCTAAAGATAATACATCAGGTTGTACAAAAGAGGCCTGCAGTTTCAGGGACGAATTTCCAAAATTCAATAACCTTGACGCTGTTATTCTTGGTGTAAGTCCTGATTCTGTTGCATCTCATAAGAAGTTTGCGGCGAAATATGATCTCCCTTTTAATCTTTTGAGTGATGAGGAAAAAAAGGTAATTAAAGAGTATGGCGTCTGGAAAGAAAAAAGTATGTATGGGAGGAAATATATGGGTGTTGAAAGAACGACTGTGATCATCGATGAAAATGGTAGAATCAAAAAGATTTTTCCTAAAGTTAAAGTGGATGGTCATAACAATGAAGTTTTTGAAGCACTAAAAGATTAAGAGGTTTTAATGTTATATGTAACAAGAAGAGAAACTTTCAGTGCTGCTCATCGTTTATTTAATCCGTCTTATAGTGATGAAAAAAATCTTGAAATATTCGGGAAGTGCAGCAACCCTGAATGGCACGGTCACAATTATGTTCTTGAGGTTACCGTAGCAGGTGAACCTCATGCAAAAACTGGCTTCGTTATCGATTTAAAAATTCTTAAGAATATTATAAGTGAACATATACTTGAAAAAACCGACCATAAAAATCTGAATACCGAAAC
>DATICR010000246.1:0-2385 GCA_035456745.1 Ignavibacteriaceae bacterium | reverse complement strand
CACGTTAATCCAACGGGCGGACTTATTAGGAATTCCGGGGGATGGACATACGGGAAAAATGTTCTGCCTATGGAAAGACCCAGTAAAGAATTCCCGATGAGTCAGAATATTGGTGAAAATATTCAATTTGGTCTTGATTATAGGGGTAATGGTTATTTATTACTCCAGGATTCTATAAAACGAATTGATTTCCAGAGTATGTCAGGCTCAATTTATACAAATGTTGATATTTCTGAGAAAATGAACATTTTTGCCAGGTATGATTTTTTAGCGCAACTATGGGAAGCTTATGGTGTGATTCATATTCTTCCAAATGATGGTTATTTCAAAGGAGGTAGTTTTACCCCGAATTATGGAATCCGGCTTGATGATCATACAGCTTACACAAGAGGAGGGGATCTGGGATACATCACTTCAGGAGCATCGCAAAGAGGACTAATATACAATCCTTATTATGTTGAGAGCGGGCTTGAAGTGGGACAATATATTTCTGATTTTGTTTTCGTTACTGCAAGCGTGGGTAACCCGCATTCACCACAGGTTTTTAAAAGTGATCCGAGTTATACCGCTAACCTGGAATTTTATCCGAAAATATCTGATGTAGCTGCGTTAATGTTCGGCGGATCAGTTGCAATATTTAAACAGACGATACAGCCTGTTGGTCAGGTACAAATGTATGGCGGATATGCAGGAATCGGCATCGGTGATTTTACACTGATGGGTGAATTTGATGTTGCAAATAATTTTGTAAAAAAGGATTCTCTCTCAAATGCATTAATGATTGAAGCTGCCTACCAGGTTGTAAAGGGACTTGATGCCGTTGTAAGGTACGACCGCTTCGACCCATTAAAATCAAGGGATGAAGATGATATTTCAAGACTAATTGTAGGATTTGAAGTTCATCCTTATAGTTTTGTTGAAATTCGGCCCCAGTACCGCTTCCAGATGGAGCATCCCTCAATCACAAATGATACATTCCTTGTTCAGTTTCATTTATGGTATTAGAAAAAACAGAATATGCCGGATCTCCGTATCCGGCATATCCTTAGAAGCCTCTGAAATTATTTCAACAGCAGCATCTTCTTTGAGCTTACATAATCATTAACCCGGATCTGGTATATGTATACCCCGCTTGCCAGGTGGGATGCATTGAAATTAACGGAATATCTTCCCTGCGTCTTCTGTTCATTAACCAGTGTAGTAACTTCTTTACCGAGGATGTCATAAACTTTCAGAGTCACAAATCCTGTCCGGGGTAGCTGGTAGTTTATTATTGTTGTAGGGTTAAATGGATTAGGGAAATTATTAGATAATTCATACGCTTTTACTGCCTTAACTCCCTCATAATCTATTGTTGTGTGCTTAGTTTTCTGAAGAAGGTCACCAGTCGAGTAAATCTCTGCCAGTGAATAATCCAGATCAAAATTGTCATCTGCTGCTAACCTTAAATATACCTCACGGTTTCCTATTCCGGATGTATTTACTTCATAGCTTAAACTGCTGTACTGATAGATATTTGATTGATCGTAGATTACTTCATCAAATGTCCCCAATACTTCAGATGACTGATTATCGACAAGCTGTAATTTGAAACTAATAAATTTGCCAGAATTGTCAAATAATGCAAAGGCGGCACTTGAATCGGTAATTCCATACTGGATACTATACAAGAATGTTGAATTATCGGTTAGCTGAAAAGGTTCGCTTACCAGATACTGATTCAATATCTCTTTTGAGTCAAATACAGTTGAATCAGGAATTTCTATGAAATCTATTGACTGATTGTCCACCAAAACATCACCAAAGGTAAAATAAAATTGGGCAGTATCCTTAGAAATTATTCCTTCTCTGCCGCTTGAAAAGGAATAGTTGGTAATTTTATGTGGTGTATAATAACTTCCAATTGAGTTTGAGGTCTTAAAATAATATGGCTCGGAAGATATGTTAAATACTTCTGCAAACATCTGATCTTTAGTTGACCCGTTGCTGACCTGTACACTGCTTCCCGGTAATCCCCCTATCTGCCTGATAGTGCTAAGGGAATTGTCCGCAAAATATGTAGAGTTCTCATCGTGGTTCCATAGAATTGAATAATAACTTTGATCATCTGCCTTATTAATATTTGGGGGACTGACGTTAAAACCAAAATACCAGAAGTGATTATTGTTTATACTTCTGAAAACAACCCTTTTTTCCCAATATGGAGGGGTATAACGCTTGCCTTTCCAGCAAATACGGCTTAAAGTATCATTCAGCACAATCTGCGAAGGATTATTTTTATAGGTATAACCATCCCCGTTGGAAATTATCTGCGAATTGCCACCGCCCGAGGCATTAAGTGCGGCATATTTTATTGTATTATTTTCTTCCCAGACCAGATAATAA
>DATICR010000245.1:0-6591 GCA_035456745.1 Ignavibacteriaceae bacterium | reverse complement strand
TTATTATGGCTTATAAGATTGATTTGCTGGCTCCCTTCGGTATCACCGGCATGATATCTTTGAATATCGATTTTTTCGATATCCATTCTCAAATACCTATCTATCTGCTGGTACCAATGTCAATTATGGGTATTTCCTTTTCCTTAATTCCTGCAATTATGTGGCCATCTGTTGCACTGGTTGTAAAAGAAACAAAACTCGGAACGGCATATGGACTGATGACGATGATTCAGAATATTGGGTTATTTGGATTTAATTTATTAATAGGTTATGCAAATGATGTTTCCGGTGCCAGCGCTCTGAATCCTTCAGGTTATAATTTAGGTATGTGGATATTCTCTTCACTCGGATTTTTCGGATTGTTGTTTGCAATGCTGTTAAGGATATCGGAAACGGGACCGGGGGGACATGGACTTGAAAATGGAATAAAAAAGAAAAAAGCAAAAGGACTTGCTGCTCAGTTATAATTCTTCATATTTTTCCGGAAGGGGTACTCATCGATCCTGCTTGCGAGCTTTAAGTTAATTGCGGAATAAAATGTCAGCCCCTGCTCCCCTGATTCAGATACTTACAAATAATATATTTTCCGATAACACGCTTAAAAAATTGCTCGTTGACATTTTAGTTCAATAACCATATCTTTTGTATGAAAATTTTTAAATCTTCGGATTTTTTCTCATCAGATTCGTGTCAGGGGAATGAGATAAAATCAATAATCATACCAAATATTAACACAAAATTATTCTTAATTTGGCTGAGGCCGATATGAGGCCGAACTGTCCCTTGTTATCCCTTGGTTGTCCTTAAGAAGTCATTCAATTTATAATCAATAAAAATCGGTAAAAATTACAGAAATTTTTATTTTATAAATAATTACATATACCAGCAAAGTTTTCGAAGGTCACTCTACAAATAAACAGACATAAATTAAAACAAGTACCTGGCTTTTCACCTGCCTAACCTGTAACTCTTAGTTTGCAAATTTTTCTTTACCCCGTTTCCTTCTGATGTTGCATACTGTAATTGCCTACTCATTCGTTGCTCCTCCTCGCCTTTGCGGTGAACTCTCAATAGGGTCTGTTGCACAACAGGAATTGCTATTTGAAGTTATTAGTTAATTTTTTTTCGGTTTAGATATTGTATCGGAACCTCGTAGAGGTTCAATTATTGTAGAATCTTCAAAGTCAACTGTCCCCGACCCTTGTAGAGGGTCAACATTTATTATTAATGGCTTACTAGATGACAAATAATATAATTGTGCAACACACCCAATAGTCAATCTACAATCGCCAATCGTAAATGTTTTTGTGCCTTTTGTGTACATCAAGCCCCAGATAGAATAATTGACTATTAAAGTTTAGTGTGTTAACTTGTGTTTCCATAAGAGCATCCTTTCTGTTTTTTGTTTGTGAATTACTACTTACAATTTATGAAGGGATGCTCTTTTTGTTTTTATCTAAACTAACTGAATAAAAACTATTATTTATTTACCATTCCAGATTTTACTCTTTTAAACATAACTTCTTTATAAAACTAAATATCTGTCAATCGACAATCATAAATGTCCTCAGAAATTAATTTGAACAGCAATTAATTCATCAATTCTTTTTTACCGATATTATTTGTAATTTATGTCAAGAATGTAATTGAGGGATTATGCTCGTACGGAAATTATCATTTTTTTCTTTTTTCTTGATTCTAATATTCTGGCAGAGTAATGTACCCGCTCAGACGTTTGGATTTGGGTGTCTTGGTTTTGTCGGCGGTTATGGGGGATATTCTTATCAGCAATTTCAGCCGGGCAGCTTAAACGATTATGTAGAAAATTTTAATACTCTGTACAATGATTCTTTGTCCTCACCCTTGCAAAAGTTTGGAAAAGCAGATGGTTACAGACTTGGGTTAAACTTTTTCCGTGCAAAAATTAAATGGTTTATTATAACAGCAAAAGGATTTTACCAGAATCTTTCCGAAGAACATAATGTTAATGCATACCTTACCGGTGGAGAAAGTAATACTACCCTGGAACTTGAGATTAAAAATTGGGCTCTCGGAATTGACCTGGGTACACAAATCACCGGAGCACTAAGCTGGAAAGTAGTTGATGCTGCTGTCCTGTTCAATAATGCCTCTTTCACTACAACTCAGAACATGCCGAATGCCGTCACTATTGTCAACCAATATAAATCAGAATCAACCAGCATAGGCTATACTATAGGCACAGGATTTATTTTAGAAGTAATCGATGAATATGTATCCCTGGAAGGTGTGGCTGCTTATACACAGTTTAGTATCGATAAAATGAAAACCGATGAAGGTAAATATTTTGTCGGGATACAGCCATCCTCCGCTAACGACAAAAAGTTTATTGAAAAAGGGGGATTTAATGCTGTCGTTCAATTGAATGTTGGTCTTCCGCTATAATCTCATGAAGTCTGAGTGATATTTAACGGCGGAACGATGATTCGCATAATTTAAATCTATATCTTAAAAATTATTCAAAATTGAAAAGAGTGATTCTTCGAACTTTTTATGCCGACGCAGGTCATTCTTTATAACAGGTCATAAAAATGAAACTAACCAGTTTGGATTCCGCATCTTCTAAAGCTATTACTGAATGTATGGCTGTCAAAAAAAATGAAAAAATACTCGTTATTACTGATGAAATTAAAAGAGAGATAGGCTATTCTTTATATTTGAATGCTGTACGACTTGGCTATAAGGCTCTTTTGGTTGAAATGAAATCGGGTAAAATAAATGGGGAAGAACCTTCACAGGAAATTGCGCATCTGATGCAGCAGTTTGATGTGGTCTTTATTCCTACGGCAAAATCTTTAACTCATACTGATGCAAGAAGAAATGCTTCAAAAAAAGGTGTAAGGATTGCCACGTTTCCGGGAATTACAAAAGAAGTAATGATCCGGGGATTAAATGCCGACTATAATAAAATTTCCAGGCTTTCTGTTAAGCTTAAGAAGGTGCTGGAAAAAGGAAAGGAAATACGAGTTACATCTCCCGCAGGAACTGATATTTCATTCAGCATTATGGGGAGAACGGCTTACGCAAGTAAAGGACTTTTCCATAAAAAGGGTGAAAGCGGAAATCTTCCTACAGGAGAAACATTCCTTGCTCCGGTGGAAGGAACTTCAAATGGCGTTTTTGTTGTCGACGGTTCAATGGCTGGTTTAGGATTAATTAAAAAGAGCAATATAAAAATCGAAGTGAAGAATGGCTTTGCATCCGGGATATCCGGAGGCTCAATTGCTGTCAGGTTGAAAAAAATGCTGGATTCAGTTGGTAAAAATGCAAGAAATATAGCAGAATTCGGTATAGGGACAAATGACAAAGCAAAATTAAGCGGAATTTTGTTGGAGGATGAAAAAGTAAAAGGAACAGTTCACATTGCCCTGGGTAATAATGTATCAATGGGCGGAAATGTTAATGTTCCGATTCATCTTGACGGTGTGATTAAGGAACCAACAGTGTATATGGATGGTAAGGAAATAATGAAAGATGGCAACTTGCTGGTAAAGTGATGAATTTGATATGATTTTAATACTTTTATCTTCAAAATGATTTATATATCTTTGAATTAATTAAAAAATTAGAGAAAAGGATGTCAGTGTTACCAATAACAGTATATGGGGATAAAATCCTCAGGAAAAAAGTAAGTAAGATCACGGAAGTTGACCTTAAAACAATTGAATTGATTAAAAATATGTTCGATACCATGCGCAATGCTAATGGGATAGGTCTGGCCGCTAATCAGGTCGGCGCAGATAAATCTATCTTCGTAATCGATGTTTCTCAGGTGGAAGATTATGAGGATACAAAACCTTTGGCCCTGATAAATCCTAAAATAATTAAGCGTTCAGAAAAAAAAGTTTTGATGGAGGAAGGATGTCTCAGCATCCCTGACGTGAGGGAGGAAGTTGAACGTCCGGAGGCTATTACTATTGTATATCAGGATACTGATTTGAAAGAGCATACTCTTGAAGCTGATCGTCTTCTGGCCCGGGTCATCCAGCATGAATATGATCATCTGCACGGAGTATTATTTACGGACCTGATAGCTGATGATCTAAAGAAAAAAGTGAAAAAAGATATAAATAAAATCCGTAAACGTAAAATTGAAATCAATTATCCTATAACTGAAAGTATCGACTATCAGTTGGCATGAAAATAATTTTCATGGGTACTCCGGATTTTGCAGTTCCTTCCTTAAAAAGATTATGTGAAAGCATTCATAAAGTAGTTGCAGTGGTAACTGCTCCTGATAAAGAAAGGGGAAGAGGTCAAAAAGTTTCATTCACTCCTGTAAAACAATTCGCTTTAGAACAAAGCATTCCGGTACTCCAACCCGAAAAGCTCAGAGATGAATCCTTTATTCAACCGCTGAGAAATTACAATGCTGAATTATTCGTAATAGTTGCATTTAGAATTTTACCAAAGGAAGTTTTTACATTACCTCCAAAAGGTTCCTTCAATCTGCACGGTTCTCTGCTTCCAAAATATAGAGGCGCGGCACCCATTCAGTGGGCAATAATAAATGGCGAGAAGGAAACAGGCTTAACTACTTTTGCACTTGCTGAAAAAGTAGATACAGGCAATATTTATTTTCAGGAAAAGCTTGAAATAAAAGATGAGGATAATTTTGGAACACTTCACGACAGGATGAGCGAATTGGGTGCCGGAGTGGTATTAAAAACAGTTGAAATTATAGAATCCGGTAATTTCATTCTTAAGGAACAGGATAATTCTCTGGCTTCTCCGGCTCCAAAAATTACTAAAGAAATTCAGCAGATAAACTGGAACAAATCCGCTGATGAAATCCATAATCTTATACGTGGACTATCTCCTTACCCCGGTGCATTCTTTTATAATAATGGTAAACTCATAAAAATTTATTCTTCAAAGCCTTCAAATCTGAAATTGAAGCCTGGAGAAATAAAACAGACCAAAACGGAATTGTTCATAGGTTGCGGACAATCATCCCTCCGGATTTTTGAGCTTCAGCAGGAAGGAAAAAAGAGAATGACCACCGAAGAATTTCTGAGAGGGTACAGGGTTAATTAATCTAACTTTTTAGAAAAGCTGTACCCATAAATTATTCGCTATTCGACAATTCGCTAATTCGTAAATTCAATCACCAATCTTGCTTTTATCATTCCCTACATTTGTTTATTATTATTCTTTCACTTTAATCGTTTAATTATTTGGCTCCTCAGGAGCATAATTATATTTAAAAGTCAGGGTGATGAATGGAATATAAAAACAATATTCTTGAAACAATCGGAAATACACCGTTAATAAAACTTAATAGAATCTCTAAAGGATTAAAACCTCAGATTTTTGCTAAGCTTGAGTCTTCAAATCCCGGTGGAAGTGTCAAAGATAGAATCGGACTTTCTATGATTGAAGCGGCTGAAAAGAGTGGTGAATTAAAACCGGGAGGAACAATTATTGAAGCTACCAGTGGTAATACCGGAATTGGTTTGGCAATAACTGCGGCTGTTAAAGGATATAAATCTATATTCGTCGTGACCGACAAAGTAAGCAGTGAAAAGATAAATTATCTGAAAGCATTGGGGGGAGAGGTAATTGTAGTGTCAAATGCTGTTGAACCGGATAGTCCCGAGTATTATGTCAATGTTGCAAAGAGGATTCATAAAGAAACACCTGATTCGATTTTTGCATACCAATATTCAAATCCTGCTAACCCGGAAATACATTACCGGACAACAGGACCTGAAATCTGGCGGCAGACAGAGGGAAAAATTACACATCTTGTTTCCAGTATCGGTACTGGCGGCACTATCAGCGGCACTGGCAGGTTCCTTAAAGAAAAGAATCCCGCCATAAAAGTAATTGGCGCGGATCCATTAGGATCAATATTCAGGACATATAAAGAAACCGGTGATATTATTAAAGGAACTCCGTATCTTGTTGAGGGAATTGGTCAGGACTGCCTTCCTGCAAATGTCCATTTTCAGTATATAGATAAAATCTTTAACATAAGCGATAAGGATTCATTTTCGGCCGCCAGAAGATTGACCCGCGAGGAGGGTATATTTTGCGGCGGAAGTACCGGAACTATCCTTCACGTCACTCTTCAGATAGCAAAGGATTTAAGTGAAAAAGACGTGGTTGTTTTCTTTGTCTGCGATACCGGGGAAAGGTATCTGTCCAAAGTGCATAATATTGAGTGGCTTCGGAATAACAGGATGCTCGATAGCGAAATTAAAACTCTTCGTGATATATCAGATCTTAAAAAATCAATTGGCAATGAGGACATCGTTTATGTCAAGTCTGACGCGTTGGTAAAAGATGCACTTGAACTGATTACAAAAAAAGGTTATTCCAATATCCCGGTTATGCTTAATCGAAGGGCAATCGGGTGTATAAGAGAAAACAGATTAATGGCAAAATTATTAATCAATAAAGATCTGCTGGAGGCATCCGTTAAAGAAGTGATGGAAGAATGTGTGCCTATTCTGGATGCCAAAACAGAAATTTCTGAGGTTAAAAAGATTCTTAAAGATAATCAGGCAGTGTTGGTGAGTGACTTTGGAAGAATAACAGATATCATCA
>DATICR010000244.1:0-2557 GCA_035456745.1 Ignavibacteriaceae bacterium | reverse complement strand
AAGTGATGCAACTTTCTGTTCCTCAGTAACTTTCCAGTTTATATATTCTTCAATATCAGGATGATCCAGATCAAGCGTGACCATTTTTGCAGCACGACGAGTTGTTCCCCCTGATTTAATTGCACCTGCAGATCTGTCTCCGATCTTCAGGAATGACATTAATCCTGAAGATTTTCCTCCTCCGCTCAATGGTTCATCAGAACCCCTGATTTCTGAAAAATTAGAACCGGTACCTGAACCATATTTAAATAATCTGGCTTCCCTTACCCATAAATCCATTATGCCGCCGCCGTTAACCAAATCATCATTTACGGATTGTATGAAACATGCATGGGGTTGAGGATGAGTATAGGCATCAGATGAAGCAGCTAATTCACCTGTTTTATAATCAACATAATAATGGCCCTGTGAAGGTCCTGAAATTCCATATGCCCAATTTAAACCGGTGTTAAACCACTGTGGACTGTTGGGTGCTGCCATCTGGTTGGCAAGCATATACATCATTTCATCGTAGAATGCTTTAGCATCCTCTTCGGAATCAAAATAATTTGCAAGCCATCCCCAATATGTCCAACATCCGGCAAGGCGGTGAAAAACCTGTCTTGCATCCGTTTCAGAAGTAAATCTTTCCTTTTCACTCAGCTGCTCTAATTTTTCAACATCAGCTTTGGAAGTTTGAAGCCATGCAGGCATTCCCTTCTCTCTTACTTTCTTAAGCAATTTAGGCACACCTGCTTTTCGAAAGTATTTTTGGGCAATAATATCTGTTGCGACCTGGGACCATGAATCGGGAACAAAAACATCTTCCATATGAAAAACTATGGAACCATCCGGATTCTTTATCTCACTTGTTCTCCTGACAAATTCAAAGCTGGATAAAGGATCCTCTCCCGCTGTCGTAAACATTCTTTTTATTTGCATCAAACACTCCCGCGCTTTAATTGGATCATTAGGTTAATTTTTTTTCTGAAAAGTCAATGGAATGTCCTGTAACCTGAGAACTGTTAATTATCGAATTGGTTTTTTGGAATAATAATATTGTGTAATTCTTTTTCTTCATTAAGGGTAGATTGGTTTGAAATTTTTTGTGCTTTGAACCGAAACTAAAAAATTTTTTTCTGAAAGAAAATATTTAGGAAAAATTTTTTTTATCAGTTCAACTTACATTACAAAGATGAACATATTTTTTTATAAAAACAAAAAAGAAATTTTTTTAAAATATTTGCATATAATATTATTTTTTTTACACAGTAATTTTGTTTAATGTTACACCAAATATTTATGCCCCATATTAACAATAATCAATGATTTAGACCACTTATAATTTTCTGAATAATAAGTAATCAACTTTTAATGTTTATATAGTCTAAAAAATGTTAATTTTCCGAATGATATTTTAACGGATAAGTTATTGAATGAAGAAAAAATAATTGAGGTAAATCACCTCAGTAAAGAATTCAGGGAAGTCAAGGCTGTGAATCAACTCAACCTTAACGTATATAAAGGTGATGTATTTGGCTTCCTGGGACCAAACGGAGCCGGAAAAAGTACGACGATCAGGATGCTTCTCTCACTTATAAATCCTACTGAAGGTGAGATTAAAATATTCGGGAAATTGCTTAAAAAGGAGAGAATTTCCATACTCAGAAGAATTGGTGCTATTGTAGAAAAACCCGATTTTTACGGCTTCCTCAGTGCGTACAAGAATCTTGAAATACTCGGTAGAATCTCAGGTATAGATGTTTCCGATAAAAAAATAATGGAAACCCTCGAACTTGTTGGTCTGGAGAAAAGATATAAAAGTAAAGTGAAAACTTTTTCACATGGAATGAAACAGCGCCTTGGATTGGCACAGGCCCTTTTACATGATCCTGATCTTATTATACTCGATGAACCCACTACGGGTCTTGATCCTCAGGGTATGAAAGAAATACGCGAACTTATTATATATCTAAGCCGGGAAAAACAGAAAACATTATTTCTTTCCTCCCATATCCTTTATGAAGTAGAACTCGTAGCAAACAGAATGATTATCATCAATAAAGGTCAAACGGTTGTGGAAGGTGAAGTCGGTGAATTGCTTAATCTTGATAAAATGAAAGTTACTTTTGAAGTAAATGATTCGGAACTGGCTAAGAATGCTATCACTAATACGGTATTTATAAATGATCTCGATACAATAGTAAATAATACAATGATTTTCACACTGCGATCTGAGGATATCCCTTCCCTGAATAAACATTTTATAGAAAATAATATAAGTGTAAGTGCTGTTATCCCGACAAGGTCTCTTGAAGAATATTTTCTTAATATAACCGGGAAGGAATCTTAAATGATTACCTTAATAAATATCGAACTATTTAAAATATTCAGAAAATGGAGAACTTATATCGGGTTTCTGGTTATCGCGGTAATAGTACCGGTAATAAACTTCGCTATGCTGGCTGAAGGGGAGAAGTCCTTAGATTTAATTACAAGGAACCTTCAGCAGTCATTTATATTTGTTGGCAACTTATTGAATGGATATCTTATCTCTTATTTTATTCTTATGAGCCTT
>DATICR010000243.1:0-6228 GCA_035456745.1 Ignavibacteriaceae bacterium | reverse complement strand
TGAATCGCCATTATCAGAAGTAATCTGAAAACGGTTAACGGTTCATCCCTGAATAAAGGATATAACCGGGAAAGCATTATTACAGACAACAGATAAAAAAACATATTAGTTCTTAATCATATCATTAAAAGATCCGGAAATATTTTTAGATAAGTCATTTATCAGATCCAAACCTCCGCTGGTTATATTCTTATAAACCGCCTGTTCAGAGATATTCAAATTCTTAGCAATTGTTTTAATCTGCATACCGTCTGATAGTGAACCCATGATCTTAATCCGATTCTTTTTCCAATTATTAATATGGTATGAAACCAGATAAAGTGAATTTCTAATAAGATAAATATTTTCTGATTGATTACCACTGACACTTATATTAAAAAGATAATTTCTCTCCTTTAGTTGATTCAATCCTGTCCTGGCTTCATAAAAAGCAGGGCCGTCCATCCCTATTGCCTGATTTTTATTTATTCTCGTACTTATCAACCCGATACCATATGAAAATCTTATCTTTTCTGGATAAACTGCAACAAGAATCTTCCATATATGATTAAATATTTCGTCAGCTGAAGAATAAACACACTGAAATTCATCTCCCAGTGTAATAGTCATAGGAGATAACATTGAACCGGAAATCTTATTAATCTTTATTAATAAATTTTTAAGATCCCGCTGAATTTTATCTCTTTCTTTTATCTGCCTTGAAGCAACTATATCCGCTATTAATACTATAGAATTCATAATGTTTAATATATTCAGTAATAAATTCAAATTCAACTATTTTAGTTGAAAATTGTATAATTAAACTATTTCAGTTGTATTTAACATTTTCAACTTATCCGGTTGAAAAATATTTCTTTTCTAAATTAAAATAAGATGTTGCTTATTGATTAATAAATCATCAATTTAATACTATACTGCTGCTAAAAGTTACACAAACAAGGGATGGTTTTCAGATAATTTGTTTTGCTCATCAAAACAAATAATCCAGACTAAAATTAAAGGGAGAAGTAAAATGAAGAAAATATTTATACTAATCTGCCTCTTTATATCCTCAAACCTCTTCGCACAATGGTTCTGGCAAAATCCTTTGCCCCAGGGTAATCCACTACCTGCAATATTTTTTACTGATCCGGATAACGGGTGGGCTGTTGGAACAAACGGGACTATACTTAGAACCAACGATAGCGGAGAGAACTGGCAATATCAAAACAGTGGAACAGACAAAATATTATTTTCAGTTTTTTTCATCGATGAAAATAACGGCTGGATTGCCGGTGAAAATGGAATTATTTTACGTACAGAAGACAGCGGTACGAGCTGGAATAATCAGTCATCCGGGACCAATGAGTTTTTATCATCAGTTTTTTTCAAAGATCTAAATTCAGGCTGGGTTGTCGGCAGAAACGGGACTATATTAAAAACCACAAACGGTGGAACAAATTGGATTGCTCAATCAGCAAATACAGACATTTTTTTTCATTCAGTTTACTTTTTTGATTTGAGTAACGGTTGGACAGTTGGTGACAGCGGCAAAATTCTTTATACTTCAAACGGAGGAACAGATTGGACGCTGCAAACCAGTGGGACAAATGAAGGTTTAAACTCTGTATACTTCTCAAATATGAATACAGGATGGACTGTTGGAAATAACGGAGTAATTCTCAAAACTGTTAATAGCGGAGCCGACTGGGAAGCCCAATCATCAGGAACGAACGGCTGGTACAATTCCGTCTACTTTACATCTCAAAATACTGGCTGGATTGCAGGTTTCACATCGGGATCAATTTTAAAGACCACAGATGGTGGAACTAACTGGATTACTCAAAACAGCGGTACTACTAACGCGTTATCTTCCATTTATTTCATTAATGACAATATAGGATGGGCATCAGGATTTTATGGTACTATTTTAAGAACCAGTAACAGCGGTACTGACTGGACAAATATATCGGGTGAAAATGATCATCTATTTAAATCGGTTTGTTTTAGTGATCTGAATAATGGCTGGGCTGTTGGATTTAATATTCATAACGGAATTATTTTTCATACCACTGATGGCGGAACAAACTGGAATTACCAGGCTATAGAAGCAAATCAATGGTTCAATTCAGTAAACTTTGCAGATTCAGAAAATGGCTGGATAGTAGGTGCTGATCTGGCTAATTCCACAACATTAATTCTTAAAACTACAAATGGCGGCTTTAATTGGGAGTATATAACATATGGGGTGCTTCATTGGTTAAATTCAGTGTACTTTACTGATATAAATCATGGTTGGGCTGTTGGAGATGAAGGTTCAATCATAAAAACCGATAATGGCGGGCAAAACTGGGAAGAACAGACAAGCGGAAGTATCCGCCAATTAATGTCTGTGTATTTTATTGATGAAAATACCGGATGGGCAGTTGGTGATGAAAGGACAATCCTTAAAACCACGGATGGCGGAACTAACTGGATAAGCCAGACAAGCACAGCAGGAGCTATACTGAATTCTGTTTATTTCAAAGATCCAGATGACGGATGGATTGTTGGTAGTTCAGGAACTATACTTAAAACCACTGATGGGGGAACTAACTGGAGCAATCAGTCGGATTTATCAGAAAATTATTATGAATCAGTTTATTTCACTGACTTAAGTAACGGATGGATTGCTGGATACAATTTTTCACAATCCAATAGAGGCATCATTCTTAAAACTTCCGACTCCGGTTTAAACTGGGAAAATCAATCGGTCGGAATAAATCCATTTCTGAATTCGGTTTATTTTGCTGATGCAAACACCGGATGGGCAGTTGGTGACGGCGGAACAATTATTAAAACAACGAATGGTGGTGTAACGTTTATTGAAAATCCTTCCAACATCCCGAAAACATTTGAGTTATTCCAGAATTATCCCAATCCTTTTAACCCGGTTACAACTATTCAATATTCTATTGGCGATAAACAGCAAGTTACTTTAAAAGTATTTGATATTCTGGGAAATGAAATTTCCACAATAGTGAATGAAGAGAAACCGGCAGGCACTTACACAGTTAAATTTAATGCCGGAAAACTTCCAAGTGGAATTTATTTTTACAGAATACGGACAGGAAAGGATTCAGATACCGGGAAGATGATTCTATTAAGATAATCATTCCTGTATCAAATCTGATTATTCAATAAAAAAGCTGCCTGTGAGCAGCTTTTTTATATAAATTATCTGAAGTGCCAGATGAGATTATTTCATTAATAACATCTTCTTTGTCACGGTATAATTATCTACATTCATTCGGTAAATATACATTCCGCTACCCAGCTGAGAACCATCAAATCTTACTTCGTGAACGCCCGCCTGCTGTCTGCTATTAACCAGAGTTGTAACTTCTTTACCCAGAACATCGAAGACCTTAATAGTTACATCAGATTCCTTCGGTAATTCATATCCTACAGTTGTTGAAGGGTTAAACGGGTTGGGATAATTCTGTTCCAGTACAAAGTTATTTATTATTCTCAAATCAACTTCAATTGTTTTCGAATATTCAAATTTACCATTCAAATCAAATTGCTTAAGCCGGTAATAATATGTTCCATTTAAACCGGGCTGATCAATATAGGAATATTCATTCGGTTCGGCAGAAGATCCTTTTCCCTGAACGTAACCGATTGTATTCCAGTCAATTTTATTATTACTCCGCTGAATTTCAAATCCCCTGTTGTTGACTTCAGTTGAAGTTTTCCAGATTAAATTGACTTTACCATAGGATACATTTGAATAAAAATCAGAAAGTTCAACAGGTATGCCAGATGTAGTATCATTAATAATTGCTGTCCATACACTCAAATTATAACTGTCGAGTCTCATCCAATTCGGATAAACCATTCTGTTATAAGCTGCTATGTTTGTATAATCACCAAAGAAAATCCCTGAAGTTGGTGTAAATGAAGTTTCGCTTACTTTAAAATTCTCAAATGTTTCTCCGCCATCGATTGAGCGTGCGACATATACATCAGTAGCTGCACCTGTTGTATTTCTTCTATCGTAGAAACAGCAATAAATAAACCCGGTAGTCTGATCAATTGTCATCCAGGTAAAGAACTGCTGACGGGTTGTATTATCATCATTTACTTTTAATGGTGAGGTCCAGGTATTTCCGCCGTCAGTTGATTTTACAAAAAATACATCGGTATTATCTGCACCATTTCTCTGATCCGACCAGTTGATATAAATATTACCGTTATATGGCGAAGTACTTCCGGTATCGCAGGCAGTAATAGGAAGACCGTTAGCACGATATATACCTGGAATGGCATAATCCCATCCCTCGGGAATATCCGAAACGAAAATATCAGTTCCCCAGGTTGTACCGCCGTCAGTTGACTTATCGAAAATCAGTCCGAGAGGACCAGCCCAGCTGACGTAAATTTGTCCTTCCGGACCAACGCAAGGGACAGCACCTTCATCTGTATTATCGCTGTCGATACAATCTCCGCTGACATCGCTTACAGTAACTGCATCCGACCAGGTAATTCCCTGATCAGTTGATCTTGAAAAACGTATTCTCGAGCTGTCGTTTGGATTCGAGCTTCCGTAGCTATCAAATTCTGTCCATGTTACATAGACATTCCCATGATACGGTGAATTAGTCATATCTACGGATATCCATTCTTTATCCTGGTTCTTCGGATTATTAAATCCGATACCCGCACCGTCATTGTAAGTGACACCATGGTTGGTGGAACGTTGAATAACAATCCTATCGATCCAGTAGCTTGCAATTGATAAGTGTCCATAATATACATTACCATCTCCGTCAAAGACGACGCAAGGATCTCCCCACACTCCAAGTGAAGATGACAGCGACTGTTGATTCCAGTTATAACCTCCATCCGTTGAATAATATGCATAACTGATATTTGCACCTGCCACGAGATAGTTTGGAGCAGATGGGTCTATTGCAATTGATACTTCTTCAGGATCAGTGCTTGAAGGGTTGTTTATCATTACATTCTGGTACTGCGCGAATCCCTGAGAGATAAATAAAAGCAGAAAACAGGTTAGTAGAAAATGTTTCATTATTTTATCCGGAAATTATTAGAACAAAATTGAATCGAGCTGTTTAAATTTACTAAAATTAGGAATAAGAAAACTGACAAAGGTCATTCCTCAGGGAAGGCTGGTAGAATGCAGCAGGCAGCAAAGATCATTAAAAAGTTTCAGTTGTAGACTGTCAGGTTATTTGTACGGCTTATTTCGGAATTTTGTTATCATGGTAACAATGAAATTAACTTAAAAATTAATATCTTCTGCGACCGCTTCATATTCTACATCAGCCGAACCTATGCCATCAGGATTTTCAGCAGTGGTTATGGTAATATTTTTGAATGTCATTACTTTTTTTAACAAACCTTTCTGATTGATGTATTCGAAATATGATGTATTATAATCCACAGTACCATCGGATTTCAAATAATTCCATCGGATTTTATAACATAAATAATATCCTGCCGGTGTACTGACAATAACCTGGCCGACAACTTTTTTAGTCAGGCCGAAAATCGGATTGTGGGCAGACCATTCTTTACCGGTATACAATGGATACGGATAGATTATCAGTGGTTCCTCAAGGATAATTATGTCATCCAACGAAGGTTTTTGAAGTATACCACCATCCTCAAATTTCCCAATTAATTCTGAAATATTGTCATAATAATTATCTTTATACAAAAATTTTGTTCTTACAGGTTTCCACAATATACCTCCTTGCCCATTTCTGTAGCCATATTTAATAAAACCGGTATCCTCATTTGCATAATATCCATAAGTATCCATTTCATCCGGAATTGATTGCATCAATTCAAAAACCGGATGTGAATTAAGAACAGTATCTCTCTTAACCAGAACCCGGAATTTAGTTTCTCTATCTATTAATAAATATTTAATGGAATCCGGAGTAATATTAACGAACCTGGTAGAAGTATTATAGGTCCATTCATTACCAATCTTTAAAGGATAGACAAAATTTTCCGATACTGGAATTGACGGGTTCGAATTATCCTTACACGATTGAATTAATAATAATGGTACAATAAAAATTACTGCTATTGTTTTCATTATAAATCCCTAAAATATTGGAGTTTGATTGACTGATTGAATTGATTGGTTGATTGGATTGAATGATTGATGGACTGCCGATGATCGCTGCAAGATGGAAGTATTTCCGATAGCCTGCAGGATGTTATTTCCTGTTC
>DATICR010000242.1:0-3989 GCA_035456745.1 Ignavibacteriaceae bacterium | reverse complement strand
AAGAACCCGCGACAATCTGATAATAATATACACCGCTGCTTAAACCTGCTGCATTAAAAATTATCTGGCGTGTACCCGCCGGTACGTCCTGCTCAACAAATGTTTTAATTTCATTTCCAAGAACATCATAAATTTTCAATTTGACATTTCCTTTTGCAGGAATATTATACTCAATTACTGTAGAAGGATTAAACGGATTAGGATAATTCTGACTTAACTGATATTCCTCAGACTTATGCACCACAACTTCAACTGAGGGTGAGTATTCAAAACTGCCATCATAATCAACCTGTCTTAGCCGATAACTATAGGTCCCCCCCGAAATATTCTCATCTGTAAATGAATAAGATTTAAATTCAGTCACGGTGCCATTTCCAGTGACGAAACCTAAGTCTTTCCATTCTGTTCCTGTAGTTCTTTCTGCATTGTTCTTCCTCTGAACCTCAAAGCCGCTATTATTTTTTTCAGTTGCTGTTGTCCAACTTAGGATTACATCATTTCCTGATACAGAAGCATTAAATGATGCTAGTTCAACCGGGAGTCCTGATATATCTCTTTGATACAAGCCCTCACTGGTGGCAGCCAAAATATTATCATTAAACAATATTAATTTTTCAATTGAGGCAAGGAACGGTAGTCCGTCGCTAAAATTCTCCCAGTTCAAACCATCATCAAAAGAACGATACATTCCTGAACCGCCAAATTTCAAAGAAGTCACCAATACACCATTAACCCTGATAATACTTGATGAATAGGGATCAGAAGTCAAACCATTGCTCCTGTCTTCCCAATTTAAACCATCATCTGTTGACAGCCAGACGCCGGCGATTGTCCCGGCCCATAATCCCGGAGGTTCAGAAAAAAAAGTGATCACATTGAAATAGGAAATACCCTCCAGAGGCTGCCAGTTTATTCCTGCGTCAGTGGATTTATAGCCAATGGGCTGGTTATTTACTTCCCTGGCAGCGAATAAGATTCCATTATGCTCTACAAAATTTTTAGCCAGTACTGCTTCCCCGGAGATATTAGTTATTCCCCAGTTCTCACCACCATCAGACGAACGGTATAAGCCATTCCAAGCCCCGGAAAATAAAGTCCCGTTATATTCAAAAATAGATTCCGTGAATTCAAATGTTGCACCGGGACCAATAGTAATACCATTACTTTTCTTCTGCCAGGTATCACCGTGATTTGTGGATTTATAAATTCCGTCGGTGGTGGCAACATACAAAGCTTCTCCCAATCCTATTAATTCATAAGTATCTTTAGCCTGCTGGGAATTTAATCCATTATTTACCGTCTGCCAGGAGACTCCGGCGTCTACTGATCTGAAAACTCCGTTCCCGCCAGTACAAACGAACAATTCTCCATTCGAATTAATAATGTTGCGCGCATAGTCGGAGGGGAAAGATATTACCTTTGACCATTGAGCAAATGAGCCCACACTCACTCCGAATAAGAGCAGAATTAATAATCGTATTGACATAAGCACATCGTAAACATTTAGTAAGAATAATCCGTCTGCTCTTTGGTTACTTGATCAGCAGCATCTTACGGGTTTTATCTAAGCTTCCTGCTTTTAGCCTGTAGAAGTAAATTCCACTTGAAAGACCTGATAAAACAGATGAATTAAAAACAACAGAATGCGCTCCGGCAGCCTGATTCTGATTTACCAGTTCCGCAACCTGTTGTCCTAACGCATTGTAAACAGTAAGATTTACCTGTGACGCAGATGGAATCGAATAACTGATAATGGTGGAAGGATTAAAAGGATTCGGATAATTCTGATATAAATTAAATGTCGATAAATTTAATTTCTGATCATCAACGGCAGTCGGCGATGATGCTGTAATCGTTCCTACCATCCCGAGGCTCTGATGGGGAATACAATGATAATGATGGATACCGGGTGCGGTTATTACGACGCTGAAGGTCGGGCTGCTGACAGTAAGAGGCGCATCCCATACATTTTGCCCGCTTGTATTATCGGAAGTCGTCGTATGAGAACCGTCAAGCCATTGAAACTCAACAGTGTCACCTACAGTAATATCAACGTTCATAGGTATAAACTGAAATCCGCTATTTGTAGCCTGAACAATGTGTTTGGTCTGTGCGTTGACTACATTTATCATCACAAATAACAAAACAAGAACCAACAAGCTTTTTTTCATTCTATCCTCTCTTTAGTATTTTGAATATAATATTTTTTGCAATAATTAATAGTAACATCCTAAAACCGGATGTTTTTATTATCTTTAAACACTGAATTGTTAGCCGTATAGTATTTTCAGGAGGAAAAAGATGACAATCGATAGTACTGCTAAGTTAAACAATAATATCGAAATTCCAAGACTTGGTTTAGGGGTTTATCTTTCGAAACCCGGCAAAGAAACATTTAATGCTGTGACCTGGGCACTTCAGGCAGGTTACCGTCACATCGATACAGCCCGTGCTTATAAAAATGAAGGTGATGTTGGCAAAGCTGTTAAAGAAAGTAATATTAAAAGAGAAGATGTTTTTATTACAACTAAATTATGGAACCAGGATCAGGGATATGAAAGTGCATTAAAGGCTTTTGACGCAAGTATGGATGATCTTGGTTTTGATTATGTTGATTTATACATGATTCACTGGCCTGTTGAGGAAAAACGAAGAGATTCGTGGAGAGCACTGGAGAAAATTTACAAGGAGGGAAGAGCAAAGGCAATCGGCGTTAGTAATTATACTATTAAACATCTGAAAGAAATGGATAGTTATACCGGAATTAAACCGGCAATGAACCAGGTGGAGTTCCATCCTTTCCTCTACCAGGAAGATCTGCTTGAATATTGCAGAATAAAAAATGTGCAGCTCGAAGCTTACTCTCCTCTTGTTCGTGCAGAAAGATTTGATGACCCGAATATTTTAGAGACTGCACAGAAATACTCAAAATCTGCTGCACAAATAATGATTAGATGGTCACTGCAGCACGATCTTGTTGCAATTCCTAAATCGGTGCACAGGGAAAGAATTATTGAAAACGCAGATGTATTTGATTTTGAAATTTCAGAAAATGATATGGAAAAATTAAATTCTCTTAATGAAGAATTACGTATAGCCTGGGATCCGACCAACGTAGATTAGCCGTCATCCTGAATTACTACCAGCACGGAAATCCCGCTGATTTAATGAAATCTTGATCAAAGAAATGATTTAATTAAAAAAAGGCCATCTCAAAATGCTATTTTGAGACAGCCTTACAATAGTAATTAATGAATAATTATAGCAGACTAAAAGGAACATCCAGTGAAAGCGTAATATTCCTTCCTATATCATGAACTCCAAGCGGTTTAAGAAGACTAAGGTGACTGATATAATATTCATCAAACAGGTTTGTAGCTACAATTGAGAAATTAACAGGGTTATTCCATATCCTGAATGAAGATTGAATACCGGTATTTATAAGTATATATGAGTCTGAGGAATCTTCTTCGGCAGCCGTTCTTGTCTGTTCTAAATAATAATCAGCTGAAACGAAGAATGAAAAATTATAAAATACCGACCAGTCGGGAATATTTAATTTAACCTTCCCTGAGACTTTATCGGCAGGCATAAAAGGAAGATACGAGTCATCCTCCCGTTTACCGATAACTGTCGAATAGGAAGCAGAAAGATCCAGAAGATCAACTGGAGTAAAATCCAGGCTGACCTCCCCGCCCTGCAGCAATGAATTATCCTGCGTAAACCGGTATATACGATTCCCGCTATGATATTCATCGGTAGGATTAAGAAAAATGAAATTATTTACCTTGTTGTAAAAATAGTCAAGGTTTGCACTAAAATTATCGACCTGAAAAATGATGCCGGCATCAACCTGGTAATTATGTTCACTCTTTAATCCGCTGTTTCCGATTTCATACCTGGTAGTTCCTTCGTGAACTCCGTTTGATGAAAGTTCAGCAAGGTTGGGCGCCCTGTAACCGGTTGCAAAATTCAGCTTCCCTATAAAA
>DATICR010000241.1:0-5129 GCA_035456745.1 Ignavibacteriaceae bacterium | reverse complement strand
TAAGGTTTGATACATCATTCTCATCTCTCGATAACGAACCGGAAATTGAAGAATTACCTGGTGAACATAAACAGGAATTCGAAGAATCTTTTAAAATAATTTCGGGTAATAAACCTGAAATTATAACTGCCGAAAACTATGTCCCGGAGTACCAGGTATCAAAATCTGCTTTGAAACCCCCCGACCTGAAAGAGCGCTTTGAAGAGATAGCTAATGAAGCAGTGCCTGAAGGGGTAGGACACGATGGCCAGTTTGGATTTGTTCTGGAAAAAATGCTTACTGTTATTAAGGAAGCGTATAATACTCACACTGCAATTTTCTTCTGGTACAATAAAAAGAAGGAAAAACTTTCAATTGAAAAATATATTTCGGTTTCGAATGAAATAGTAAACAGAAAACTCAATATTGAAGATGACATCCTGAGTAAAATTGTTCAAAAGGGTGAACCTGAGTTACTTAATGACGTATCACCTGCAGCAGAAGCTGATGCGATTAGGTATTATTCAGCGGTTCAGGGGATAAGAAGTTTTGTTGGAGTACCTTTATTTTATGACAAATCACTAATAGCAATAATTGCTGTTGATTCAAAAGTCAGCGATGCATTTGGAATAGAAACGATTTATTCCCTGGGTAGATTTGTACGCGTAATAACAATGATAATTTCAATTTTTGAGGAGAAACATTCCGATTCGATATCCCAGCAAAGATTAAAAGGTCTTCTTGGTCTGATAGGACCCGGGAGTAAATTCGACAACGATACCGATCTGATAAATACGATTCATAATTCGGTCGGATTCCTGCTGGGATGGGATGCATTTGCTTTTGTGTACTTTTATCCGGTTGATCAGAAATTCAAAACAGTCAAAATCATTAATAATACATCACTGAAATATGTCGGGGAGAGCCTGGAAATCGACTTAAATGGCACTCTTGTGGGGAAAAGTATTATTACAGGTATTCCTGTTAAAATTGATGACACTTCCGGAAATCAATATAAAAGGTATTCAAAAGTTGAAGACGTAAGTTTTGACGGATCGTTTTTGTCTATGCCCCTTGTTTATAATAACCAGAATTATGGAGTATTATGTTTCGAAAGTCTGAAGAAAAATGCTTTCTCCAATGCCGATGTTCAGTTTCTGAAAAATGCAATGAACATTCTTTCTTTTGTTATTTATTCTTATTCCACGCAAGCGCTTCTAAAAAGCTATCTGGCTGTGGATGTTGAAACGAAAGCTTTAAATACTGAAACATTTAAATCCCGGCTGGAGGCAGATCTTATTAAAGCTGAAAAGGTTCAGGCTCCGGGAGCCGTGGCATTGATTCGTATAGATGATTTCCTTGAGCAGGAATCATTATTTGACGGAAATCCATTACCTAAGGTTTTGACTACGGTGGCTGGTATTATAAGCGATGAAATGACCTCACTTAATCTGTTCGGAAGAATAGGTGATAAAGTTTTTGCTGTATATTTTTTTAATTCAAACACGAAAGAAGTTTTTCTTTGGGCAGAGAAACTGCGTGTGAAAATCGCCCGGAAACCAATAGCAGTTGTTTCCAAACAAACTACTTACACCATCTCTGTAGGTATTTCTTCATCAACAGGAAAGACCAATGTTGATGAAGTGCTCCATAATGCAGATCTTGCTCTTCAAAAAGCTCTTGAAAGAGGTGGAAACTCTGTAAAGAATATCAATTAAATTTCTTTAATAATCAAAATTCAAATTGAACAACTTTTTTCTAATCATCCTTGACGGAGTAGGGGTTGGGGAATTACCTGATGCTGCTTATTATAATGATGCAGGAAGTAATACGCTTAAACATATCTGTGAGCGAATCAAATTAAATCTTCCCAATCTCCAATCCCTTGGATTAGGAAATATAGAGAAACTTTCAGGAATTGCTCCCTCCAGTAAACCGCTGGCCTCATTCGGTAAATTACAGGAAATATCGGATGGCAAAGATTCCACTACAGGTCATTGGGAATTAAGCGGATTGCATGTTAAAGTTAATTTTTCATATTTCCCAAAAGGTTTTCCTTCGGATATTATTACTAAATTTAAAGAGAAAACCGGAATCAAAGGAATACTTGGAAATAAAGCAGCCTCAGGAACAGCAATAATTAAGGAACTTGGGGATGAACATATCAAAACCGGCTATCCTATAATTTACACCTCGGCTGATTCCGTCTTTCAGATCGCTGCTCACGAAGACGTTATTCCCCTGGAACGCTTGTATGAAATTTGCGAAATTACAAGACAGCAGGTTCTAGAACCACCATTAATAGTAGGCAGAGTGATAGCCCGGCCCTTCATCGGCAAATCAGGGAATTATTCAAGAACAACTTCCCGAAGAGATTATTCGATTGATGCTCCTGATAAAACAATTCTGGATATTCTGTTTGAAAATAATATAAATACAATCGCAATAGGTAAAATAAATGATCTTTTTAATTATAGGGGCATAAAATATGGACGGAAAACCAAATCTAATGCTGAAGGTTGTATGGAATTGTTGAATGTCGTGAAGGAGTTTTCCGGCAGTTTCATTTTTGCGAATCTTGTAGATTTTGATGTGTACTACGGACATCGAAATGATGTTGCAGGATTTGCCGGGGCATTGGAAGAATTTGATAAATTCCTACCAGCTTTTTTAGGCAAGCTTGATGAAAGTGATGCATTTATAATTACATCAGATCATGGAAATGATCCCACTACTATCGGCACGGATCACACAAGAGAATACGTTCCGTTAATTTTTTATTATCCAAAACGTAATCCTGATAACCTGGGAACCAGAAGTACTTTTTCGGATGTAGGGAAGACCATTGCTGATTTTTTTGAAGTTTCAAATAATTTAAGGGGGGTTAGTTTTCTTAATAATTTGGAAGATTATATTAAGAAATAAAAGCATTATCCATATCACATAAATCATTTGATGGATAATTGTATTTTTTATAAATGAAAAGTATATTAACGCAACATTAAAGTTAAAAATTCTTTATGTGAGAATCATAAATGTTTTTAGGAAAAGTAATTGGTACTGTATGGTCAACAAGAAAAGATGAAAATCTTGTTGGAGCCAAATTCCTTATTGTCAGACAGATTGATTTGAATTATAAAGAAAAAGAAAACTTTGTTGTAGCAGTTGATAGTGTTGGTGCCGGAGAAGGGGAGGTAGTGCTCGTTGCTACCGGAAGTTCATCAAGACAAACCGAATTTACAAAAAATAAACCCGTTGATGCCGTTATAATGGCAATAGTTGATAAACTTGATATTTCCTTAAAAGAATATCTTACAAAACAAGAAGTCGAATAAACGGCCTTGCCGGTCGTAAATTAAATTAAAATGGTAAAATAATTGTTTTTAGGAAAAGTAATCGGAAATATTTGGGCGACACGTAAATATAAAACCCTTGAGAGTTTTAAGCTTATGTTCGTTCAACCAATTAATTTTGAACACGAAGAAACAGGTGATCCTATTATCGCAGTGGATACTGTTGGAGCAGGACCGGGAGAGATTATAGTTTATATCACAGCCTCCGAAGCTGTAATCCCCCTTCCCGTTGATATGGCACCTGTTGATGCTTCTATTGTTGGAATAGTTGATTACGATAATAAATAACGGAGTATTTATTTGAGAATTACTAAACAGTTTACTAACCGCGAGAGCCAATCACTGGATAAATACCTTCAGGAAATCGGAAGGGTTGATCTTCTTACCCCAGATCAGGAGATCGAATTGGCCATTCAAATCCGAAACGGAGATCATTATGCATTGGAAAGACTTACTAAAGCCAATCTTAGGTTTGTGGTAAGCGTTGCCAAACAATATCAAAACCAGGGATTGTCCCTGGGTGATCTCATAAATGAGGGTAACCTTGGACTTATTAAGGCTGCGAAAAGATTTGATGAAACCAGAGGATTTAAGTTCATTTCTTATGCTGTATGGTGGATTCGTCAATCAATTCTACAGGCACTTGCGGAACAATCAAGGATTGTGCGACTTCCCTTAAATCGCGTAGGGGCTTTGAATAAAATCGGTAAAGCCTATAGCAATCTGGAACAGGAATTTGAAAGAGAACCAAGTGCACTGGAGCTAGCACAGGAATTGGATATGGAAGTAAGTGAGGTTTCTGATAATCTTAAAATAGCGGGCAGACACATATCAATGGATGCTCCCTTTGCACAGGGTGAAGAAAATAGTCTTCTTGATGTAATCGAAAATGACCAGCAGCCCTCTCCTGATTATGTTCTCATGAATGAATCATTAAAAAGTGAAATAGCAAGGGCTCTATCTACGCTTTCCAACAGGGAAGCTGAAGTAATAAAACTTTATTTTGGTTTGAATAAAGAACATTCCATGACTCTTGAGGAAATAGGAGAAAGATTTAACCTTACGAGAGAGAGAGTCAGACAAATAAAAGAAAAGGCAATCAGAAGGTTGAGACATGCATCCCGAAGTAAAAACTTAAAAACTTATCTTGGCTGATAAATGCCCAAATTCTTTATCAACATATTTTACATAATATGTCTTATAACTGTATTTATTTATTTTGGATGCTCATCTTCATCATATTCTTCAAGATATAATACCGATAAAAGCGAGAAAAAAGAGAAATCTAATCAAAGATTCTCAGATAATAATGATCTGGCAGAAATAACTGATTCTCTTAATGAGGATATGGATGAAATACCAGATGACAGGGGAATAGATATAACTGACGTTTTGAAAAAAATTAAGCCTAATGAGAATGAAACCGACCTGGACGCTGAAAATATTACGTTAAAAGAAAAACTGCTTATGGAAATAATAAAATACTTAAATACTCCTTATAAATACGGCGGAAATTCTTCAGATGGAATTGATTGTTCAGCGTTTACGCGAACAGTCTATAGTGACGTTCTTTCAATCGACTTGAATAGATCTGCTAAAGATCAATATAGTCAGGGCTTAAAGATAGACAATCAGGAAGATTTGAAGTTTGGAGATTTGGTCTTTTTTAATACAAGAAGAAGAGTAAAGCCAGGACACGTCGGCATTTACATCGGGGATAATCTTTTTGCACATGCAAGTTCAAAATATGGAGTTATTGTTTCTTCCTTCGATCAAGATTATTATTCACATCGCTTT
>DATICR010000240.1:0-5003 GCA_035456745.1 Ignavibacteriaceae bacterium | reverse complement strand
GCCTCACCATAACGATATACCTTCATTTTAAGGACATCGACTACCGCATTAAAATTTAATCCCTGAGATAAAGGGAAAGTAACAGCAATTGCCCCGGTGCTCAATCTTTCTCTGGCCTGCCGGAGAGTTTCACTGAATTTACTATGCTCATTATCGACTTTATTTATTATTATAGCGAGCGGTACATTAAATTCGTCTACAAACTTCAACGAGGTTTCCGATCCAACCTCAACTCCTTCTGCTGATTTCAACACCATTACTGCTGTATCAGAAACCCTTATTGCCGATTTTACATCACCTATTAAATCAGAATAGCCGGGTGCATCGAGAAAATTTATTTTTGTATTATTCCATTCAACATGCATTAAAGAAGTTGATATAGATATCTGTTTTTCGATTTCATTCGGAGTGAAATCGGAGGTGGTTGTTCCTTCTGTAATACTTCCGATCCTGTTTATTTCATTTGCAGTATAAAGTATAATTTCCGAGAGACTAGTTTTACCGCTTCCCTGGTGACCAATAAACGTAATATTCCTTATTGCTTCAGTGCCATACTCTTTCAAGGGATTTCCTCCTAAGATTCAAAGGTGAGAAGGTTATGTTATTATTATCATTTTTTGAAGGTTTTCCAAAAGGTGTTGATTCCATTAGATACAGCGGAAAAGTTTTTCAAAATACTGTCGACGGGTTTTTCCAAACCTTTCCTGAATTGTTCTTCTAACGACAGAATCATCTCAACCCTGTCTTTAACCTTTCCAATAATTTCTTTTACAATATACAGCTGGCTTTTTGCCTCTGCCGATAAACTATTTAATTTTTCACTTAATTCTGTTGATGCAGTAATTAAAGGTTTCATCTGATCCGATAAATCCTTAATATCTGCCTGAATACTCTTTATGGTATTAGTAATTCTATTTATATAAAATACCAATGCAAGACAGAGTATTGAGGCAGATATTAAAAGGATAATATAAAAGATACTTACTGTATCCATTAAGACAGTCAGCTTCTTTTTGTCTCTTTATAAGCGTCTATTCCTGCTTTAACAGCAGTCTTGAGCTTATCGGTTTCCTGATCAATTGTTTCTTTTCCTTTAGCTACGTATCCTTCTGTTTTGGATTTTGCATCATTAAAAATGCGTTCAGCATCTTTAAGAAGCTCTTCCGATTTTATCTTGGCGTCATTGATCAGTTTTTCTGATTTCTTTTTTCCGTCATTTATGAGGTTTTTTGCTTTGTCTCTTGCTTCAGTGAAATATTTTTCAACATCCTCATAATATTCATCAGATTTATTCCTGATGTCTTTTCTGAGCTCTTTTCCGCTTTTGGGAGCATATAATAAAGCTATAAGAGCGCCGACAACTCCGCCAGCTAAAAATCCTAAAAATAAACTTTTACCGGAATTTTCCTGAGCCATATATAACTCCTTTTTTTATATATATTTACTTTCAAAAATATAACATGCAACCTTCTGAAAATCAAGATAAACTGATTGATATCAAACATAATTCACCATGACATTTACACAAAAGCTTTAATACCCGGTATTCCTCACATTATACTTTCCAGATCTTTTCCATCTGATCTTACAAACCGCCGCTGGTATAACGACACACTGATTATGCCAACAAGAACAGCGAACCAGAGAGTTACAATCCTAACAATAAAAGTTGATGTTACAGCAATCTCTTTAGAGGCTCCTTTTTGAATCAGTAGAAATGTAAGTGATCCTTCGGTAACTCCCAATCCAGCGGGCAGCATTGTAATTGCGCCTACAATAGTGGCAAATCCATAACAAAATGTTGCCCACAAAAGACTAACATCAAGCCCAAAATTAATTAGAATTATATAATATCCCAAACATTCAAAAAACCAGGAAATCAGACTTAACAGGCTCATCTTTAATAACGGCGCCGGTTGGAGCAGCTGGTAGGAGCTTTCATAGGCATTATGAATACTCGATAAATGTTTCCGCATAAATGAATTTTTCTCGAGTAATTTCAGTAATGGAAGTGCAAATTTTTTATTACTTAAAATAATGACAATCAGCAGGAAAAAAACTGAAACCCCGATCACTATTTCACGACCATAGTTATAAACATAAGCGCCTATCAGTGCAAGAAATAACAACGAAATAAAATCTGTAATTCTCTCAGCGAAAATTATGGGCAGGGTTTTACTTACCGGAGTCATATTTATTTCCCTGACAAGGTATGATTTAAGAAACTCCCCCATTTTCCCAGGGGTAATACTCATTACGAGCCCCGACATAAATATAGCAAACGAATCGATTTTTTTTACTTTTACCTTAATAACCGAGAGATAATAATCCCATTTCAGGAATCTGAAGAAATAATTACAGAAAGAAAATAAGATCAATAACGGAAACAACAGCCAGTTGAATTTTTGGAATGACTTAAGAACCTGATCAAAATCCGCGTAGATTGTAAAACCAAGGTAAACAATTCCGGCTGCGGCCAGTGAAATGAGTATTTTATTCCTTAATTTTTTCAGCACTTAAATCACTTCAAGCAGATGAGAATAAACTTTAGATATCGGCAGACCAACTACATTGTAATAATCGCCGTTTATTTTTTTTACAAAGACAGCACCGAAATCATCCTGGATTCCATAAGCACCCGCTTTATCCATAGGATTGCCGGTTTTGATATAATTATCAATTTCTTCAGAACTTAATTTTCGGAATGTTACCTTTGTCTTTTCATAATCAACAATCGTTTTGTCATTTCGTGAATTATAAACAACAAAACCGGTATAGACGATGTGTGTATTATCGCTGAGTTTTTTTAATATTTCTCTTGCATCAGATTTATTGCGTGGCTTACCAATTATTTCATTATCCAGCACAACTATTGTATCGGCCGTAATTATAATTCCGTCATTTACTGATTTTCTTGCAGAATCCAGTTTCCCGTAAGCAAGTCTTTTAACCATTGTAACCGGCGATTCTTTTCCGTTTCGCTGTTCGTTTATTTCGACAGAAATAACCCTGAACTTAAGATTCAGCTGCTGTAAAAGCTTTTTTCTTCTAGGTGAGCTGGAAGCGAGAATTAAAGGAGGATAATTCTTAATCATTATAGCTTTCTATGCTTGTGCCCGGGTAATAAAAATATAAAATCTCTTCGTAAGTTTTACCTTCCCTGGATTGTTCAAGTGCCCCCCACTGGCATAATCCTACCCCATGTCCATATCCCTTACCCTTTATGATGATTTTGTCATATGTATCTTTTTTAATATCAAAATTATTGCTCTCAAGAATAGACTTATTGTCGGCTGTTCTTATTATATATCTTATATTATTTCCATAAAGTTTGACAGATTTTATTTTACTCTGATTATTTATGAAATCTAATTCCAGCTCATTGATTCTACCAGATTTAAAGAAGCTATTAGCTTTTACATTGCTCAGCGAGTACTTATCATCATCAAGGTATCCCGAAGAAATAAATCTTTGAACGAAAGTTTGTTCATTAAAAGTTTCTGTCCACGTAAATTTGGGTGACACCGAGCAGTAAGGTGAATCACCATCCTTAATTCCTTTCAAGTAAGGAGCATCAATTTTCTTAAATACATTTACTGCTTCTTCCGTATAACCGCCGCAGGTAGAACTATAAAGAGTTATTGCCGGCTTATCATCGTAAGTAAGTATCTGTCCTCTTGTATCATCCACAATCTTATTCATTGCATCATTTTCCAGTCCGCAGCCGCCATAGACCTGGTCCCTGGTATCGGAAAAAACATCAAACAAATCTTTATTTTCATTCAACTTTAAAATCGTATAAGTACGTGCACAAATAGTAAATGCCTTCAATGCCTCATAATATTCTGACCCTTTACCTTTAGGCATTTCGTGGGGTATAACACCTTTCAGATACTGTTCCAGTGAAAGTATATTTACAATTTTAATTTCATTACCGTCAGATATTATTTTCAACGCTCCCCGATACGGTTTTCCGCCATAATCTATAGTGGTGCCCGGTTCTGCAGCAGCCAGCAAAAAATCCTTTCCTGTAAATCTCTTACCTTCAATATCCAGGTTTATTTCATTTCCTTTGTTTGATATTGAAAGAGTATTTCCGGAATTTATTAAAGCCAGTGAGCCTTTGCTTTCTTTCAAATAGACGGGATTTTTTATGAGCAAGTTATACCCGGAGTTCTGTTCATCCAGCAATACCCGGATTGAAGCCCCTGCCCCGGTACCATAATTATTTTCCCGGTCATATGACTCTTTCGATGATGAACATCCGGACATGAATATTACGGAAATAATAAATAGAAGAGAATAAATGGTTTTGTTCATCATAAAAATGATTTTTTATTGAGCCGTAAAGATAAGGGAATAGAGGATAATAATTAAATGAAAAAAATAAAGAATGGGAGATGGAGGGAATCAGAGACTCAGGGAATTAGGGACTCAGGGACTTCGAGACTGAGGGATTGGGAGACGATTAGCGGAACATTGCTTTGATGCTGCCCCAGGTTCTTTTTACACCGGAAATATTCGGGGAGACGGAGACTTCGGTGGAGTATGCAACTGACCCGTCATTATCTACTATTTTTAATCTGTAAACAAATACAAGGTCTGTCATTTTATATGCAGATTGATCTGTGTAGGTATAAACAGAATTATTTCCTTTGGGGTTAATCGTACTCAAATCAAAAAACTGGCTGTCGGGTGTTCTTCTCTGAACGACAAAATTTGCCAGATTGCTTTCTATAGTAGTTTTCCATTCGAGTTTAACATTCTCACCGTCATTCTGTGCATGGAAATAATCCAATAGTGCTCCCGCAAGTGCAGTTGAAATAGCGAGTAAAATAATGAAAATAATAGTAAATCTATTTTTCATATACAAAATATATTTTATGTTCTACTGAATGTCAATACTAATACCGGACAAAAATATCAATAATTATATGTAAAAATACGTATAAAATTCAGAATGGGCAATTTATTATATAAAATCTATAAATCCTGTGATCATT
>DATICR010000239.1:0-4974 GCA_035456745.1 Ignavibacteriaceae bacterium | reverse complement strand
AGATTCCATAAATTGTACAAAATATTATCGTGGGGATATGACGGTACAGAAAGACAGAAACATGTTCTTGAAAGGGCAATAAATATATTGATGGTTATGGTAATACCTATAGCAATATCTGTGCACACCGTAATCTCCTGGATCTTCTCAATGACATTACAGCCCGGTTGGCACAGCACGATATTCGGTCCTTATTTTGTGGTAGGTGCTATATTTTCGGGAATCGCTGCACTTATAATTGTAATGATTGCCTTTCGTAAAGCATATCACTTTGAAGATTACCTCAAAGATATACATTTTAATTATCTGGGGACACTTTTACTGGTTATGTCATTACTTTGGTTCTATTTTACATTTGCCGAATATCTTACTACATTTTACGGGCATGAACCGACAGAAATGAGAGTTTTTCTATATAAATTTATTGGGAGTTATGCTCCTTACTTCTGGACTATGGTTGCGTGCAACTTTATTATTCCCGTTGTTTTATTAAGCAATAAAAAAACTAAAACAATACCCGGAATTCTGGCTGCCTCAATCGCTGTTACAATCGGAATGTGGTTAGAAAGATTAATAATTGTGGTCCCTTCGCTGGCAAATCCGAGATTGCCATTTCCTACTGGCATCTATGTTCCATCCTTAACGGAAATTTCACTACTGGCTGCTGCTACATCTGCCTTTATTTTAGGATTTATGGCATTTTCCAGACTTTTCCCTCTTATTTCTATCTGGGAAATCAAAGAAGGACGGGAGGATAGTGTTCGTTTAGTTTCCGACAGGTTAAATAAATATCTGCCTTCAATAGGGCATATAAAAAAATGAACTGCTTGAGGAACTTATGATTAAAAAAACTATAAGTTTTATGGGAAAGCCCATCTTTATTCAAATAATACTATTGTCTTTCTTATGGATGCTGGCATCCGGAATGACCCTGCTGTTAATTAATTTAGTAAACGTATCCTATGAAGTAAACGATCATCAAAGTGCTTCAATTGCAATCAGTATTCTGGGCATAATTGTGTTTTGGATTTTAGCGGGTATTTTAACATATGTCTTAGTGGGATTATACAGAGGGAGAAGAAAGGAGAGTAAAAAATGAGGGCTCGGTATTTATTTATTATATTCTCTGTAGCGATCATATCTGCGGCAACTTTCTTTTATGGATTTGAACCAGTTATTTTTCCATTCCAGCAGGAGCAGACAGGTAAAAGTAATTTGCCTGAAAACCCACTGGATGGGAGAATAGTATTTGAAAATTATGGCTGTATAAGTTGTCATTCAATAAATGGTTTTGGAGGGAAAACGGCTTCTGATTTTAATTCAAAGAATTTTCTCAGCGGAGATTTCGATTTAATGAGTGATATATGGAATCATTCTCCACAAATGCTTAAAGCGATTGAGCAGATGGAGATAAATCAGAAAAAAATGAGCGCTGCTGATTTTGCAAAATTACGATATTTCATTTACTTCTTAGGATTTATCAGCAATAACGGAAGTGTAAGTAAAGGGGAGGAACTGTTCACTCAAATGAAGTGTGCCAATTGCCATTCTATCGGGAAACCAATTCCTGATAAAATTAATCTTGATAACATCGGGTACTATGCTTCACCGATATACCTGGCGCAGGTAATGTGGAATCACGCAGCGCAGATGCATAAAAAACAAAAGATATCAAATATGAATGTTCCACTTTTTAAGGATAATGAATTCGCTGATCTGGCTGCATATCTTGAGGCAGAGAGTATACTCGGGAAACGGAATAAAAATTATATGTATCCAGGTAACCCGGCAAAAGGTGAAAAATTGTTTGTGAGTAAAAACTGCTCGTATTGTCATTCTCAAAATGAAATAGGCCCCTCACTTAGCAAAATTGACCTCCATAAAAATGTCAATGATATCGCAGGATTGTTATGGAATCATTCTAATGTAATGGAATCATCGATGTCAAAAAATAAAATGTCCTGGCCGTTATTTAAAAATGATGAAATGGGAAATCTCCTTGCTTATTTGTACTTCTATAATAATAAAAAGGTTACTGGAACAATAGAGAACGGGAAAAAATTATTAATGAGTAAAGGTTGTTCAAATTGTCATTATAATGGAAATTCTTACAATACTATAGAGGTTGCTGATATTAAACCATTTGACAATATTGATGAATTCTTTAGTAAGCTATGGAATCATATGCCGCTGATAGAAAAAGATTTTTACACTAAGGGGAAAGAGATTCCAAAGCTTTCCTCCGAGGATCTTAAATCAATATATCTTTATTTCAATCGTACAAAAAATTGAAATTTTAATTGAATGATATTGTTGATAATATTTTTATAAATTATTAAATATGTTAAAAATAATTATTAACAAAAAATTATTCCTGTTTGTTTTATTTATGCTGACAGGCTTAATAAATTACTATACACTGGCAGGAGATATTAAAGGTAAAGTACATCTGAAAGGCGGAGACAGTGATGCAGGAGTTCTGGTTTATATTGAAAATGTGAATGGAACATTTCCTGTGTCTGAGGGAAAGATAATTATGGATCAGAAAGATTTAATGTTTATCCCTTCGGTGCTGCCGATATTAGTCGGCTCAACTGTGACTTTCCTGAATAACGATAATGTCCTTCATAATGTATTTTCTCCTTCCGGTTGTGCACGTTCTTTTAACCTTGGTACATGGCCAAAAGGACAATACAAAACACATACTTTTACAAAAGCTGATTGTTTTTGTACAATATTATGCAATGTTCATCCCGATATGCAGGCATGGATTGTTGTGCTGCAAAATCCTTACTTTGTCAAAACCGATAGCGTCGGAAACTATGATATTAAGGATTTACCCGAGGGGAACTATATTTTAAAAATCTGGTATCCATTCTATAAAACACTATCAGAACAAATAATAATTAAAGGTTCCGGAATACTTCGAAAAAATTTCACTTTAGACAAATAAAACCTTAACTCAGACCAGCAATCTAATCTTACCTGCACCTTTTCGTTTATTAATATCATTCGATAACTAATTAATAATTAGTTTAAAAACTATTAAATTTACAGTTAAGAAATAAGATAAATATGAAATTACTGTGTTGTTGACAAGTTCAAATCAACTTAAATAGACAGGACGAAAGTTCATGGAAAGAAAATACATTGTCCCCGCTATCACACTTATTGCAGGTGTTTTGATTTGGGTATTCTTTCTTTTGTTCTATTCCAGAGATGAAATAACACCCGCATCCGAAGTGTCACTTGGCATCATAACCGGCGGTTTACTTGTGTTCTCGGCATATCGCTGCCGGCGGGTGGGAGGACCAAAAGGCGGAAATATATTTCGTGCATCCCTGCTTTTTATTGTGGCAGTACTATCTTTTTGGATGATAGGAATAACCTCTGCAATTTTGATGCTGGGAGCAGCAGCTGTGATCCTTTTTCTGGCACTTAAAAAATCTGAACCATCCCGAATGGCAGAAGTATAGTTGCCCGTTATGGATTAATTTGCAGTTTTGCAGTAAAAAGTTCTGAGATCACCATACCTGATTGATTGCCGGTTTTTTTAAGAAATATTTTATTCCTCATTTATCCCGGAAGGAAATTCATATGTCAATAGATGAAATAAAAGCTGCTGTACACCGCTACATTGATGAGGTGTGGAATAAGAGAAATTTAAAATCAGCTGGACGGGCATATTAAGTAAACAATAAATCCGAGATAATATTATGAAACAGTGGTATGAAGAATTGTTTGAAAACTACGGACTGAAATACGATAATGAAATTTTTACCAGAGGAACCTCCGGTGAATGCGATTTTATTGAAAAAGAAATTAATTACAATAAGCATATAAAGATTCTGGATATCGGCTGTGGAACCGGCCGCCATTCGAGAGAACTGGCAATCCGGGGTTATTCGGTAACAGGTATTGATTTATCCGTATCCTTGTTAAATCGTGCCAGGGAACTTGCAACTGAAGAAGGACTTAATATCGATTTCCTGAACCTTGATGCAAGGACATTGGAATTTGCCGGTGAATTTGACCTGGTTATTATGCTCTGTGAGGGAGGATTTCCTTTAATGGAAACGGATGAAATGAATTATCAGATTCTTCAGAATGCAGCCCGGGCTTTGAAAAATAACGGTAAACTTATTTTCACGACATTAAATGGACTTTTTCCGCTGTTTCATTCTGTCAAAGATTTCTTAGAGGCTAATACTGAAGATGGCAATGCCGTCACTGAAAATTTAACATTTGATCTGATGACCTTCCGCGAACATAGTAAAACTTCCGTTGAAGATGATCTCGGCAATAAAAAAACACTGGAATGCAATGAGCGCTATTATGTCCCATCAGAAATTACATGGCTGTTGAAATCCCTCCGGTTCCGGATGATTAATATTTTCGGAGCCAGACTCGGTGCCTTCAACAGAGATAATAAACTTACAACCGAAGACTTTGAAATGCTGGTCATCGCTGAAAGATAAATTAAAAACGTAAACCTAACTGAGTATTCTATTTTTGTTTTCGGGTTAAACGGATGAGGATAATCTTGTCCCAGGATGAAACTGACCACTAAAATATGTTTATCTTTGTCGGAGGTCAGAGGGTTCTCAGGTGTTATATATGACAGGGATTGACGAAAAGCATTCAATACAATAAAAGCCTTGATTTTGCTTTCTAGCGTTCAATTAATTAAAGAGACGGGTTATTGACTCGTCTCAGTTTTATTTCTATCAAATTAAGGCTACGCCTCCCGGCTTGCTCTTGTTGCAATGAACAAGTTTATAACAGATATACATAAAATTAACTTACACAAAAGATGTAGTCCGTTTTTCATCCCTTCGCTCTATTGATTCATCCCTGATTACCTCATATAATATTATCGAAAATCTATAAAAGATTACTTAAGATAATGAAATATTAATGGTTCGTTTACAGGAAATTTAAATGTGCTCCATTTTGCGGGAGTTTCCAGAATTT
>DATICR010000238.1:0-2227 GCA_035456745.1 Ignavibacteriaceae bacterium | reverse complement strand
ATTGTAGATTTTCGATTGTATTATTTACCCTTTCTGAAAAAGTAACCTGAATATTTCTTCTTGTCTGACCGATTATGGAAATTACTTTTCCCGGAGTATGAGAATAAATATTAATTATTGTACTGAGATTTGATAATGGATCCGGTTTTGAAAAATCATATGATTGAACGGCATAATAATAGTTAGTATTTACTGCCGCATTAAAATCTGTAAAATCTTTTGATGCAGAGGAATCGATCAATACAAGTGAATCGATATTGGTTCCGCGATATATGTAATAATATTGTCCTGTACCATTCCATGTCAGATATATTGATGAAGAATTTAGACTATAACCTGCGACATTGTAAGGAGTGCTTGCTTTATTGGATACCGCAAATTCGACAAAATTTATTCCGCCGGATGCTGGAAAAGCCACCTCAGGTACATTATTCTTATTCAGGTCACCTATGAATATAGAATTGGAATTAATATTCTCCTTATAGGAAATAATTTTTGGTTCACCAGGATCAATAATATTATATTTGAAAATATATGAATAAGGAAAAACAAAAAGTATTAATTCGTCAACCCCATCATTATCGATATCTGCAAACCTGATACTATTATCAATTTCTCTGAAAGTTCCACCGCCGCCGAATTCTGTTGATGCATCAATAAACGACTGCTGATAGATAAGATTCAATGACTTTGAAGAATATTTATAAATATTCAAAAGATAAAACGGTGCTATATCGAAGCCGCTCACGGAATGTAGCAGAACAGCTATCTCTTCAGTACCATCCCCGTCAAAATCTCCTGCAGTTAAGTATTCAGATGATGATATAAAAAATGTCGAGTCCTGAATAAATTTCTGAAATCCGCCACTACCATCCGCCTCATAACTAAATAAATCTCCGTCCTGATCTATTATCCAAAACTCCTTTCTTCCGTTTGTGTTGAGATCTGTAATAGCTGCATGCGGGATACCAAGCAGGTTAGAATTAAATCTTTCGGGTGTAAAATTACTCAGAGGAATTTTTCCCGCTAAAGAAAAATCACTATTAAATTTCCATACAGACAATGATGTGTCTGTTCTCTGGTCAAATGCAATTATATCAGGTTTCCCGGCATCCTGGAAATACTCGACAAAAGACGGCCAGAATGTGTTTGAAGAATCGGTAAATTTATTTTGAAAGGAGAAAGCTGAATTGCCGGTCTGTTCATCAATAAAGCCGGTACCGGTTTCAGAACTAAGCAAATCTACTTTCCCATTGTTATTAAAATCTCCAACATCCTTCGGTAGCTTATTTTTTATTGAATCAACTTTTACAAAATTATTGCCGCTCAGCTTATAAAGTGAATAGTATACATCCTGTGATGGATATAACTGTCGTGCTAACACTTCATTAAAATCATTTGAAAGGAAATTTGTTGGTTTTTCAAAAATATTTCCTTCAGGAAGGCTAAATGGCTGAACATATTCTGCAGCCATATCGGCATTGAAATCAGTTCGGATTATGAATATTGAATCCCGACTTGATGCATCTATAACAGTAGTTTTTAATCCCACGAGATTTTCTGCCTGGAGATAAACTTGATAAATCGAATTCTGAGTTACGAGCTGTTTTGGTATAAATCCATAATGCAAGTAACTCACAAATTCATTGTTAGTATTAAAAGCATCGAGTGTTATGAAGTTGAAACCACCGGAGCTTCCAAGCTGCCGGTAATACATCCTCGTGACACTGGGTTGATTAGTATACAACGAAGCAAGAGCCGTAGTTTTGTCACCGTAAAAAGCAGGTCCTATATTTACTAATATAACTTCCGGTGCTTTTCTTATAATATTGAAATTTAATCTTTCTTCAAGGGTTCTGCCGTTGCTTAAATTTACCAGAATCCTTACGGCATAAACTGAATCAGGTAGTTGCGAAATATCAAAGTTATAAATTTCTTTATTGGAGAACTGGTTTTTTCCATCCGGGATCAGGTTTAACCACGAATCAGGATTTAAACCATAACCATAATCAAGTTTATAATTTACAAAGTAAGGAGAGAGCACAGTTGCAACTATATTTATCGAATCCTGATTTGTTGAAAAATCCTGAGTTGGGTGTTCAAACCTTATAATCGAGGGTGCACCCACATTAAGAGCATTGTAAATATTCAACCTCCCTGCTCCGGTATAAATGTCCCATCCGGGTGCATCGATATCATCAGATGTACTTTTTAAGATTTGTTTAAC
>DATICR010000237.1:0-2137 GCA_035456745.1 Ignavibacteriaceae bacterium | reverse complement strand
ACACCGGTGTTTGTCCGGGTTCTATCCATCCCCCGGGACTCGTCATTTTTGCAATGCTGACATTCCCGTTTTGTGAGTTTGCCCTTCCAATAAATTCCCGGATTATTTTCGGTTTATTCCCGGCAGCTTTAATAATTGATGATGATTTAATGTGATCCGGCAATCTTTCCTCCATTGTTTTTAATCTTGTTGAATAAATTATTATAAATCCAATGAAATAAAAAACTTGAGCGATATGAATCACGAATGCTGATTGCTTATTAAGATACATTTATAGAAAGTCCGGTGCTATAATGTTCAAAAAAAATTTCTGAAAAAGCATCACGGTTCTTAAGAAACCTTATAAAAGTACAGAAGGTAAGTAAAAGAAAAAGTTAATTAGATGAGAGAGCAGATGAAATTTGGCAAATATTCTGTTGAACTTTCAAAAACAGACAAAGTTTTTTTCCCCGATGATGGTTATACCAAAGGTGATTTGATAAATTACTTCAGAGATATTTCGGACATGATGATCCCATACCTGGAAGACAGACCACTGGTAATGCTTCGTTACCCTGATGGTATAAAAGGAGAAAGCTTCTTCCACAAAGATGCACCAGATTATTTTCCCGGGTGGATTAAAACGAAATCTATAGAGAAAGAAGAAGGAGGTACTGTGAACCATGTCATTTGTAATAATGCTGCAACACTAGTGTATGTGGCAAACCAGGGTTGCATAACTCCTCATGTTTGGTTAAGTAAAATTGATAAAATCGATTATCCTGATACCTTGATTTTTGATCTTGATCCTCCGGGTAATGATTTCAGCGAAGTAATTTTTGCCGCTAAAAAACTCCGCGAATTCTTAATGGACGAATTGGACCTTCCGGCATTTATAAAGACAACCGGTTCAAAAGGAGTACACGTAGAAATTCCGCTACTAAGAAAAGAAAAATTTAATGATGTAAGAGAATTCGGCCGGAATTTATCAAAAATTCTTACAGGGAGATATCCCGATCGGCTGACGACTGAAGTAAGAAAAAATAAACGCAGGGGAAGAGTATTCTTTGACGTTGCAAGAAATGCCTATGGACAAACTGCGGTAGCTCCATATGCCGTCAGGGCTAATCCGGGAGCACCGGTAGCTGTTCCTATAAATTGGGATGAATTAACCGGCAGTATGTCACCTCAAAAATATAATATTAAAAATATATTCAGAAGACTTTCACAGAAAAAAGATCCCTGGGTTGATTTCAGGAAACACGCTGTAACTATATCCGGTCCTGCTAAGAATTTAGAAAAGTTTTTGGAGAAGAATAATTCAAAATAAAAGTGTTATAATGAGGTAAAAGATGAACGATTTAATAAAAAGCCTGTCTCAGAAATTCCATTTATCCGAAGAACAGTCTTCTCAGGCTGTTAAGATTGTTTTAAATTTCCTGAAGGATAAGCTGCCCGATCCTGCCTCCTCTCAGTTAGATAAACTTATAATGTCCCTGGACGTAAAGGAAACTCCCGGCAATGCAATAAATGATCTTGGCTCCAAATTCACTACCAAATGAAGATTAATTTTTTTTAATCTTTTCTTAATATAATATTAATTGTTATTTAGCAAATTTACGTATGTAACAAGAGATAGTCCAAACATAGATTTTATACCTGGTAGAGGCGCACCCGAATAGTTGATACTATCGGGATCTGCGTCTCTCCTGGTTTTAAATCCAGAATATCCTTCAGGAAGCAAAAACACTGATCATCATTCATAAATTGTCATTCGAAAATAGTCATTGTCAATGATGATGTCCGCCGGCTCCATGAACATGTCCATGTTCCAGTTCGTCCCGCGTAGCATTTCTTACATCTATTAGCTCTATATCAAAACTTAAGTTTTTACCGGCAAGCGGATGATTGAAATCGATTGTTATATCGTCATCCTTAACTTCTTTTATTACAAAAGGAACAGGCTTTCCTTCTGGAGTGCTGGCCATAAATTCCATTCCTGCTTCCAGATTTGTTCCTTCCGGAAATTCCTCTCTTTTTACTTGCTGTACAGCTTTTTCATCATATTTACCATAAGCTTCAGATGAATTTAATTCAATATTCTTTTTACCTCCGATAATCATGGAATCAATTTCCTGTTCAAGCTTTGGTAAAATTT
>DATICR010000236.1:0-4802 GCA_035456745.1 Ignavibacteriaceae bacterium | reverse complement strand
AGGCCCTTCCCAATGTAATTGTGTCGCTTAGAATTGATAAAGGTGTCGATATGGGACTGGTAACAGATATTCAACAGGAATTACGAAAAGCATACTGTTTAAGGATTAATTATTCAGCACAACTTAGAATCTGAATTTCCTGAAATTATTGATTAAATTTAAGGCAGGTCTGTTTAACAACTACCTGCCTTTTTTTAATTTTAAGAGGTTGTCATGAATTTAACTGAGAAAATTAATCAAGATCTTAAAACCGCGATGAAATCAGGTGACAAACTGAGAACCGAGACAATCAGATCTATCAGAGCTTTGATTCTAGAGTTCCAAAAGAGCGGAACTGGTAAAGAATTGAATGAAGAGGAAGAGATAAAATTGCTTACAGGCGCGGCAAAAAAAAGAAGAGATTCAATAGAGCAATACAGAAACGCCGGAAGGGAAGATCTCGCAACCAAAGAGGAAAAGGAACTTGAAATTTTACAGAGATATTTACCTGAACAGTTGAACGAAGAAAAAATAAAAGCCGAAGTTGAAAGGATTGCAAAACTGGTCGGTGCAGTTTCTAAACAGGATTTTCCGAAACTTATGCCAGCTGTAATGAAAGAACTAAAGGGTAAAGCTGACGGTAAGATTATCCGGTCAGTTGTTGAAGATTACCTGGGTAAATAATTGAATCTTCTTGATATAATCATTCTGATTATTGCCCTTAGTGGATTTGTCCTTGGATATAAGGATGGTTTTATAAGGAAACTGGTAGGATTTGTCGGTTTCATTCTGGCAGTCTACCTGTCAATTCAATTTGCCGCTCAATTAGGGAAAGGCCTCGAGAATGCTTTCGGCATCGAGTATTATTTGTCGGAATTAATTGCCGGTGCTGTGATTTTTATTTTAATAATTATAATCTTTTCGGTCATAAAAAGATTAATTCATCCCCACGATAAAGTAAATAACCTGGTTAATCAGCTTTTAGGCGGGATAATAGGGATGCTCCAGATATTATTTTTTTTAAGTGCAATTCTGTACATACTTAATGTGTTTGATGTCCCGTCAAAAAATTCAAAAAAAAATTCCTTAATATATGAACCGGTTTATAGTATAATTCCGGCTACAATTAATTTTGTCAGTAATTATACTCCAAGTGCAAAAAAAAGAATTAAAGAATATATAAATGATAAAGATAGTTTAAATGATAAGTCAACAGTTCCTCGATAAATTAGAATTTCAAAAAATTCTTCAATTTATATTACGTTATTCAGTTACTGAAAAGGGGAAATTAAGAATCCTTGAATTAAAACCTCAGGCTAATATCAGTCTGGTTAAAATTGAAGGGGAGTATGTAAACCAGGCAAAGGAAATTTTAATCTCACAGAATTCCCCACCCATTGATTTCATTCCTGATCTAGATACATATCTTTCGCAAAGCAGAATTGAAGGGGCTGTACTTGACAGTAAAAAAATTATCGACATATACAGACTTGCATTAATCTCCAGAAATTTATTCCAATTTCTTAAAAATCATAGTAATATTGCAAAGCACTTATTTTCGATTGCACAGGGTTTGTTTGTTGACAAGGTATTTGAACACCATATCACCAAAATTATTAATGAGAATGGTGAAGTAAAGGATAATGCAAGTTCAAAACTGGCTGAAATAAAAAAAGACATAAATAATAAACGTGATGAATTAATCAGATCGGTCAACAAACTTGTAAAATCATTATCCGAGAATGATATAGTCAGAGAAGATTATCTGACATTAAGAGATGGCCGCATTGTAATACCTGTTAAGGTTGAGCATAAAAGACATATAAAGGGTTTTATCCATTCCGAATCATCAACAGGTCAAACTGTTTATATTGAACCTGAAGAAACACTGGATTTAAATAATGATATTATATCTCTCTCATTTGCAGAGAAAAGAGAGATTGAAAGACTACTTCGTGAGCTGACCAAATTAATTGGTATTGAAAGTTCCAACCTTAAACGGGCGCTGGATACAATTGCAGAACTGGATTCGGTTTTTGCACGTGCGAAATATTCTATTGAGATTCTTGGATCTTTCCCGCAGATCGATAACAAAAAACCTTTTACAATTTCCCGGGGCAGGCATCCGATTCTGCTGAAAAGAGTAGGCAGAGATGAGACAATACCTCTTAATGTATCTATAAAAGATCAGCATATCGTGATAATTACCGGACCGAATGCCGGCGGTAAAACGGTAGTGCTTAAAACAATTGGCCTTCTGTCTTTGATGACAGCCTCAGGAATTCATATCCCGGCAGATCCGGATTCAAACTTTCACTTATTTGACAAAATTCTAGTTGACATCGGCGATGAGCAATCAATCGAAGATGATCTGTCCACCTTTAGTTCACATTTATCAAATATAAAGGATATATTATATAACGCCGGTCCTGATTCTCTTGTACTGCTTGATGAAATTGGAACAGGCACAGATCCTGCAGAGGGGGCAGCACTTGCTACGGCAGTACTTCTGATCCTGGCGGGAAATGGTTCCATAGTTCTCGCTTCTACTCATCACGGCAGTCTTAAACTTATTGCAAATGATATCGCCGGTTTTCAGAATGCTGCAATGGAATTTGACACTGCAAATCTCAGACCGACATATGTTTTTAAACAGGGAATACCTGGTTCAAGCTATGCTTTTGAAATTGCAAGAAGGATAGGTTTCGATGATAAGTTTTTGAATATTGCTAAAGAAAATCTCGATCCGGGGAAACATGATATTGAGAAATTCCTTGTCGACATTGAGACAAAATCAAGAGAGCTTGAAGAAAGATTAAGAAAATCTGAAATAGAGAATACCAGGCTTACCGGTCTTTCCAACCTTTACAAAAATAATATTGAACAGCTAAATAAAGAGAAAAGTGAAATTTTAAGAAAAGTAAAAAAAGATGCTGACGAATACCTGAAAGGTGTAAATAAAAAAATTGAAGAGGTTATTAAATCGCTTAAGGAAAGTAATGCAAGAAAAGATATTATAAAATCTTCCCAGGAAATTGTCAAAGAACTAAAGGAAAGTAATAAAGAATTATTTATTGGACAGGTTGATAAAAACGAAGAAATATTTAATTTTAAAACCGGAGATTTTGTGGCAGTCAGAAATACTCATACTACAGGAGAAATTATCAAGCTTTCAAATGATAAAAAGAAAGCTACCTTGCTCAGCGGAAACCTGAAAATGAAGATTGATACTGATGAACTTATTCCTGCGAAAAAAGATAAGAAGACTGAAAATCAATACAATTCCTATTCGTTTGATACTTCAAGACAACAGGTAAGGATAGATATACGTGGAGAAAAACCGGAAGAAGCAAAATTTGAAGTTATTAAATTTCTTGACGGTGCATATTCAGCAGGATTAAACCGGATCGAAATTCTTCATGGGAAAGGAACGGGTGTCCTGAAGGAAATGGTTCAGCGTATTCTGAAAGAGTATGATAAAGTTAATTCATTCTATTTCGCTCCAATTGAAAATGGTGGCGATGGAATCACGATTGCGGAATTTAAATAGGTATTATTTTGATTAAGAAAATCTTGATTGCAAACAGGGGAGAGATTGCTGTAAGAATTATCAGAGCTTGCAGAGAATTGGGAATTCATTCTGTGGCAGTTTACTCTGAAGCGGATAAAACCTCTCTTCATACACGTCTCGCTGATGAAGCATATTTTCTTGGTCCTGCTCTTTCTTCAGAATCATATTTAAATAAAGAGAAAATCCTTAAGGCAGCTGAAGAAGCAGGAGCAGATGCGGTTCATCCCGGATATGGATTCTTTTCGGAAAATGCAGATTTTATAAAAATGATCGAAGATGCAGGCCTGACATTTATCGGACCTCCTTCGTCATCGGTTGCATTAATGGGAAGCAAAACTGCTGCAAGACAGCTAATGGCAAAGAATAAGGTTCCAATTGTTCCCGGAACAACAAGTCCGATTAAATCTATTAAAGAGGGTATTTCCATAGCCAGGGAAATAACTTATCCCATTCTTCTGAAAGCTTCTGCGGGCGGCGGAGGCAAAGGGATGCGAAAGATTAATTCGGCCGATGAATTTGAATCTGCATTCGATTCCACACGCAGGGAAGCATTAAAAGCTTTCGGGGATGATTCGATTTATATCGAAAAGTTTGTGGAAAATCCTAAACACATAGAAGTGCAGATTATAGCCGACAAGCATGGAAACTTCGCTCACCTGTTTGAAAGGGAATGCTCTATTCAAAGAAGACATCAGAAAATCATTGAAGAGGCTCCCTCATCATTTGTTGATCCAGAAACAAGATTCAAAATTACGTCTGCCGCTGTCAATGCCGCAAAAGCGTGCAATTATTATAGCGCCGGTACAATCGAATTCCTGATGGATAGAAATAAAAAATTCTATTTTCTTGAAATGAATACAAGGCTGCAGGTTGAGCATCCTGTTACCGAATTGATAACAGGTATCGATCTTGTTAAGGAGCAGATTTTCATTGCGGATGGGAAAGAATTATCGTTCAAACAGGATGAATTGGAAATAAGAGGACATGCTGTTGAAAGTCGTATTTACGCGGAAGACCCAAATAATAATTTTCTGCCATCGACAGGTAAATTGTATGAATTCTCATTACCTGCCGGACCAGGAGTAAGGGTTGATGAAGGCTTTGGAAGAGGTTCAGAAATATCCATCTATTATGATCCCCTGATTGCTAAATTAATCTGCTGGGCAGGTGATAGAAACAGCGCTATAGAAAGAATGAAAAGAGCCCTTAGTGAGTATAAAATATTCGGAGTAATAACCAATATCTCTTTTCT
>DATICR010000235.1:0-5503 GCA_035456745.1 Ignavibacteriaceae bacterium | reverse complement strand
TAAGTAAAAGTTCTAAATAATTTAAGCGAACTTAAATTTAAAGTCAAGTTTATTTAATTCTCATTCATATTAGAAATATGTAGAATAGAGCGTAGTCAAAGCGTAATCAGAACATAGTTAAAGCGTAGTCAGAGCGTAGTTAAAAAGTTGATATTTTTATGTTTTAATTCTGAAGCTTCTAATTCAGAAAAGATAAATTTTTTGGAGTTTCTTTATTTTTTTGAAAATTCCGGTGGATTATATAATATAATCAAAAGTAGGAGAAATGTGGATGAGTATATGGAAAAAACAATGGGACTGTCTGAATGTACAAATAGATTTGTTTTTTAGGAATAAAAAGATAACATCAGAATTAAGATTTTTCTGATGTCATCTGATTAAATGCTATTTCCCCCTGAGTTGGTAGTTAATTCGAAACTTACTGGTTTATCAGCATACCGGAAACCTGATTTGCCACCTTCTGATTATAGTCGTTGGCAATTCTCTTATAATTTACAACATCCACTATCGTTCCGATATAGCACAATCCTATTGTAAACAGATATAACAAACCCATTCCCATTTGATCTGTCACAAACCGCTGAATTCCGCTTATACCCAGAAACCCTATAAGGGTAAGCAGTAATATTGTCTGTGAGTCTTTTCTTCTTGAATTATAGATGTTGGCAAACTGTCTTATTTGATCATCGTTAAAATCTTTTACCATCATTTGAATGTAATTCAGTTCCTCGGGTTCAAGGTTGGGCATTAATTGTAAAAGATTGATCATAAATTTTCTCCCGTTTGGTTGATAAATAGATTTTTATATGCTTAAATGAATCACCGGTAAGCTCGTAAATCCTGTGGAAAAGTACTCCAAGAGCAAATATTCCAAGAGGATGTGCATTAAACGACTGCTCAAGTTCAAGATGCAGAAGGTAATGGATTGATTTGCCTAAACCACAGCCGGGACAAAAATCCAGCCCGATAATTTTTAACGGGCAAATTGTAAAATGTGATGTGCTGTCTGTTTTAATAAAGGCAAGTATCATTAATCCGCTTGTCCAGATTAAAGCTTCCGGACTGACTAAAGAAAAAATTTTCTTAAAGTAACTTTTCATTCATAATAAAATTAAGTGAATTAAAATGGAACTTCAATTAAAATCTGTTGAACGGTCTGATTATTTTTTCAGCGGGGACTTTCAGGATTCAATCCCTTTGCGGGAAAGAATTCCTTTTGTATAATAATGTTTTACTTCTTTCATCTCTGTTACAAGGTCGGCTGTTGCAATGATCTCATCAGGACAATATCTTCCGGTAAGAATAAGTTCGATCTCTGCCGGTTTGTTTTTTATGACAGAAATAATTTCTTCTGTGGTCAGTAATTTAAAATATACGGTCACCAGGACCTCATCCAGTATAATCAGGTTATAGGATTGGCTCAACATCAAATCCTGAGCCATTTTTAATGATTCGCGGGCTTTTGATTTTTCCGCTTCGGAGGGAAGTTCCTTTTTATAAACAAAATCATCATTTCCCTTTTGTTCTATTGTAATCCATTCACTTAAATGCTTTAATGAGGTTAATTCGCTGTATGGATATTCTTTCATAAATTGAATTATATATGTTTTTAAACCTGCACCTGCCGCACGTATTGCCTGACCTAGTGCCGCAGTGGTTTTTCCTTTCCCGTTTCCGGTGTAAACCTGAACAAAGCCTTCTTTCAGTTTTCCCATTTTATTCTGCTCTTTTTCATTATAAAAAATGAAGATTTTAAGTTTCTTAAGATGTCAAAAATATTCTTATTTTGAAACAAAATTATATTTTTAAATCATTATGATAATTTCAAAATGCCGTTTATTGCTCTTTTTGATGATATGGACAGCTATGTCTCTGGCATTATATTTTCAAATGTAGATGAGATGAAAACTTAAATTAAAAGGGTTGATTCAATGGAAATTATTTCTGATTCGTTAATAATTATATTTTCTGTTTCTCTTCTCATTTTATTTTTACTCGTTGGTTTTAGTTTTACAAGGGATAAAAACAAGATCGATCATAGGTAAATTTTTCCGCGTTCCTGGTTTTCTTAATTATCGGTGACTGTACTAACATACCTTGATACCATTATAAGGTTATCTTTCGTTAAACAATATTTATTTAAATGTCTTTTTTAGAATTAATATTATTATTAATAATTGCCGGAATTGTTGGCAGTATAGGAGAAGCATTAGTCGGATTTACTCGCGGCGGCTGCTTTGTCTCAATAGTTGTAGGTTTTATAGGAGCGGTAATCGGAACATGGATCGCAAATAAAATTAAACTTCCGGAAATTTTTGTTATAAATATAGGGGATGTGTCCTTTCCGGTGGTCTGGGCTATTATCGGGGCAGTTGTTTTCACCGGAGTTCTGAGTTTGCTCACCCCTCGAAACAGGACTTAATTCCTCCTCAGCCTCACTCTTAATCTTACTCTTACTCTTAATCTTACTCTTAATCTTAATCTTTTCCATTTTGTGCTTCATTGCCTAATAAAAAAAGTAAGCATTTCCATTGAATGATTTGCGGACTGTGGACTTTGCCGATTGTAGACTCCCGCAGACTGAGGACTCTTTTTTCTTCATGCTTCTCACAAACTTTATCTTATTTTTTACTAATTATTCTTGACTATTCTTCTCTTAAATCTTAGTTTCCACTAAACTTTTTAATTTTAACCGGCCATGGGCACTCATCATAAAGGAACTAATAAGGAAGTCGTCGCTTTAAATACTTATATAAAATTAGTGCGTGCGGTTGAGTCCCTTAACAGACGTTTATTCCCATTCCTTTTAAAACATGGACTTTCAGAAAGTCAGTTCTCCGTAATGGAAGCTCTATTTCATCTTGGACCAATGAATCAAAGGGAATTAAGCAGTAAACTCCTGAGAAGTCCCGGAAATATGACTATGGTTATTGATAATCTTGAAAAAAGAAAATATGTGAAAAGGGAAAGGGGTGAACTGGACCGGAGACATTATATAATTCATCTTACAGATGCAGGAAAGGAATTTATAAAAAAAATATTTCCGGAACAGGTTAATGCAATAGTGAATGAATTGGGTGTTTTGACTGAACAGGAACAATGCCAGCTTCAGAAAATGTGTAAAGTAATTGGAGTGAGGGAAGGAGCCGGTAAGCAGTAAAAATCAGAATTCGGAGATCAGAGATCAGAAGTCGGAGTTCAAATGTCAGAGATTAGAGGTCATTGAACACTTTTTCTTTTTTTTAATTCTTCTACGATTGCCGGTAATATTTTTCCCGCCTCACCAAAAAATGATTTATTTGCCAGGTATGATATTTCAGTTTCTTCAATATTTACTTCCACAATAAATGCACCGTTTTCTTTGGCTGTATAAACCAGTGATGCCGCAGGATAAACAACTGCTGAAGTCCCGATTACAAAAAATATATCACATTTTTTTGATGATTCTGCCGATGCCTGGAATTGATCCTGGGGAAGGTATTCCCCAAACCATACAATATCAGGACGGATTAGTCCCCCGCATTTTGTGCACCTCGGAATTTTATCTTTAAATGGAAGCTCTTCATTGTATTTTGTTTTACAATCAATACAATAATTTCTTTCAATATTCCCGTGGAGTTCATAAATTTTTCTGCTGCCTGCCCTTTTATGGAGGTTGTCAATATTTTGCGTAACAACCGTAACATCTTTAAATATATTCTGCATTTCTGCTATTGCTAAATGACCCATGTTCGGCTGCGATTCAAAGATAATTTTCTTCCTGTGGTTATACCACTCCCATACCATTTCGGGATTCCTCAGGAATGCATCAAAATTAGCAAGTTCTTCGGGTTTAAGTTTATTCCATATGCCGTCTTTTCCCCTGAAAGTAGGAATACCGCTCTCTGCAGAAATACCTGCACCGGTGAAAAAGACAATAGACTCAGCTTCAAGGAGTCTGTCGGTTAAAGTCTGCGGAATATCTGTCATTCGTTAATCATTTAAATCGCTTAATAATTGCTTCGCTTCTGCTAATACCTTATCATCTTCCTGATCTTTTTTAACTGTACTCAATACCTTATTAAAATAGAATTTTGCTTTATCATAATCATCATTCTCAAGGTAGGCTTTTCCAAGCTCCAGGTAAAACATCCGGAAGTCGGGGTAAAGTTCCACAGCCTTTTTTAATTCTTTTAATCCTGTATCCTTATCGGCCCAGCCCAGTCCCAGAATTGCTCTTGCCGGTGCCCACTTTTCGCTGACCTTAGAGTGAGTCCTGCCGAGTATATAATGAGCCAGTGCGATAGTGTATGCATCCCCGGTTCCTAGCTTTATAGCTTTTTCACAATCTTCCTTAACCTGGTTTACTATCCCGCCGACAGTAAAAACACCTTTAAATAATGCAATCCTTCCATTCACTACTGCTCTTCTGACATAAACAACCGACTGATCCTTAGCGAGCTTAACTGCCCTTTCGGAATAATTCAGCGCTTTTTCAAATTCAGCAAGCTGCGCATCTTCCTCATCACTGTTATTGGATGGCATACGAACTCCGATGTTAACATAAGCACGGCTTATTCGCCAGAGTATCTGCCAATTATCGGGAGATATTTTGTCGGCTTTTAAATATGAATCCAGGGCTTGTTCATTATTGAATTCATCTGTGTATTTGTCCCCATCATTAATTAATGATTCTGCGGATTGCGCGTTAATAATAACGGTTATTAAAAGGGAAATAAAAAATACAGAAACAATTATTTTCATTGAAAGCCTGCCTTTAAATTAGTCGAAGAGAGTTTTATTTATTTCTGCATCAACTTCTGGAGATATTCCATGATTGAATAGTTCGGTGGAAACGAGATTAATATATTTCGTCCATTTGCTGTCGCTCTTTTGTTCTTTCAGTATTGCATTTTTATATGCATTTACTTTAGCACTGAGCTCGTCTGCCTGGTACAGGGCAATGGCCTCAAGTGTTTTGGGAACAACCGGTGATGCAAATTCCAGTTTTCCCTGGTGGCTTAAAATTACATGAAGCAGACAATCTTTCAGTTCTTCCGGGAAGTTTTTTATTTTCTTCGCCTCTTCATTTACAATCATTGCAGAGATTACTATATGTCCCAGTAATTTTCCTTTATCTGTATAATCAAAAACAGGCTCAAAACTCAGTTCTTCAGTTTTGCCGAAATCATGAAGCATTGCTCCGCAGATTAGAATATCCCTGTTGAGTTCGGGATGAATATCGCACATCAGGTCGCAGATTTTTATTATCTCAAGTGTGTGCTCAAGAAGTCCATGTATGTATGAATGATGCCAGACTTTTCCCGCAGGGACATTAAGGAATTTCTCATATCTGTCTCCGGAAAAAATAATTTCCATTAAAGCTCTTAGATTGGAATCATCTATTCTTGAAATCCTGTTCTCAAGTTCACTTTTCATTACAGCAAATTCACGTTTGGAATGTGCAAGAAAATCAGCAGGATAAACCCCATCTTCAGACTTAGCCAGTCTGATCCCCGTAACT
>DATICR010000234.1:0-6860 GCA_035456745.1 Ignavibacteriaceae bacterium | reverse complement strand
AATTCTCTTATTGCAGATTTTGCTAATGTCTTATCACATCTGTCACCGTATAATTCCAGAACGGCCTTGGTAAGATCAGTAGCCTTCCATTTCTTCTGTCCCATGCTTTCTTTTATCATCCTGTACATGGATTCAGTGACTTCCTCAACTTTAATTTGCTCAGCCATAAAAACCTCCTCTTAATAAGTAAGATGTGCTGATCGTTTAAAAGTCAAACCTGCATGTTTGAAATCATCAATATGTTCTTTCCGGAACGGAATTCCCGTCATTTGGAAGAAGCGCGGCCAGCCAATCCGGTTTATCCACTCACCCATTCTTTCATGGGGATGTGCATCATTTGCCCACACTTCAACCAGGTTCCTTACCGCATCGACTACTTCAGGCCAGCGGGGAGGATTATTGGGCAGGAACGGGATAGCAAGTTTTGAAAACATTGGTTCGCTTCTTGCATTTGATACTTTTCCTCCAACCCAAATTGAGACACCATCATTCAATGGATCATTCAGACGCATTGCGGGACATACAGTGTAGCAGTTTGCACAGAACATACATCTTTCTTCGAGTACTTCTACTGATGGTTTTCCATCTATAGTTGCAGGTTTAATAGCTGCCGTCGGGCATGCTGAAACCACAGAAGGTATTTCGCACATTGCCCTGAGATTATCACGATTAACCTTAGGTGGTCTTCTGTGTATACCAAGTATAGCTATATCCGAACAATGAACAGCACCGCACATATTCAGACAGCAGGCTAATGCTATCCTTAATTTAGCGGGCAATTTCATTTCCGTGAAATATTCAATCAGTTCATCCATAACCGATTTGACTATACCGGAAGCATCAGTCGCAGCAGAATGACAATGTACCCACCCCTGCGTGTGCACTATACTTGAAATTGAATTCCCCATACCTCCCACAGGGTGTCCGAGTGCTTTCAAATCAGCAATCAGAGGATCAATATTTTTATCATCTGTTAATAAGAATTCAACATTATGACGGCTTGTAAATCTCAGGTAACCGCCGCAATATTTATCAGCCAGGTCCGCATATTTCCTGATTTTATCTATCCCAAGCAGTCTTGGTGAACCGGCACGAACACTATAAAGTTTTGCTCCGGTTTCGGAAACGTGCATCATAACGCCCGGTTTCAGAATTTCATGGTATTTCCATTTACCATAATTTTCTTTAATGACCGGTGGTAAGAATTTTTCGTAATGCGGTGGACCGATATCTGTAATTCTTTTCTTTTTCTCTTCAGCCATTTTTTTATTCCTTTGAAAATAATTTCATATATTAAAAATTAACTGAGTGACATAATCATTTTTCTTCAGCCAATTCTTTCGCCTCTTCTTCAGAATCTTCTTCGAAATATTCTTCATAAAATATGTAAGGATTCTCTCTTGGGTGAGCTACCATTTCGGGAACCGGCTCGATGCCTATTGCCTCAAGAAAGTTACCCATTCCGACTCTCTGTATAAATTCTCCTATTCTTTCCCGGCTTTTTCCTTCTTCACACCATAATTCATGAATTTTATCCACTAATTCGATTAGCTCAGTATATGGCGGTTCAAGTTTTATAAATGGAATAATGACAGAGGATAACAGCGCGCCTTCAACTATCGGGGCTTTTGCACCGATTAGAACAACAGCCCCACGATCTTTTCCGGGAGCAAGTGCCTTCGGCATCGTATTGATACAATGCATGCACCTGCGGCAGGCTTTATTATCAATAGTTATTTCCTTCCCGTTCCAATCCATACATTTAGCGGGACAATTATTCACAACTTCTTTTTGAATATCCATACCGGATTTTGCGTACTCTTCAACAGCATTTTTATCTATCTGGATATCATCTCTCCATGTCCCGATAATTGACATATCTGAACGTGCAATGGAAGCTACGCAATCATTAGGACAGCCGGACATTTTAAATTTCCATTTATATGGAAATGCCGGTCTATGGAGTTCATCCTGATAATGCATTGTCAGATGTTGCGTGAGTGCCATTGTATCATAGCAGGCCCATTCGCATCGTGCTTTACCGCAGCAGCAGCTTGGAGTTCTTACGTCTGAACCGGAGCCCCCAAGGTCGAATCCCAGTTCCGTTAATTCCTTGAATATGGGTTCCAGTTCCTCAGTCCTGGTTCCGAGAAAGACTATATCACCGGTCGAACCGTGCATATTTGTTAATCCGGAACCATGTTTTTCCCAGATATCACACAACTTTCTTAGAACGTCTGAAGTATAAAACCAGCCGGCAGGCTGATTTATTCGAATGGTATGAAAATGAGATACATTCGGGAATTCTTCGGGCAAATCAGAATATCTGCCTATTACCCCTCCGCCATAGCCCAAAACCCCTACTATACCTCCGTGTTTCCAGTGACCGACTTTTTCTTCATAAGACCTTTCAAGCTGTCCTAATAAATCGTTAGACATGGGACTTTTCTCGGCTGCCGATTTGATTTCCTTTACGAAACTTGGCCAGGCACCTTTTTCAAGTTCATCAAGTTTTGGTGTCTTCCTTTTATTATCAGCCATTTTATCTCCTATTAATTTAAATTTACTTGTGTCTTATTTTTTGCTTTGCGAGTTGATATGTAATTTTTATTTCTATCATTTGATTTCTCCCTCGAAATCCAAACCCAAAAATTTCAAATAAAAATTATCTAAGGAACGAAGTAATTACAATATGAAACGTGGTTTTGTAATCTAAGTGTTGCATTTACCGGATTATGAAAGGTTATGCTGCACGATAAAAAGAATTACTAAAAGGAGTTAGAGACGTTACGGAAAACTTCTGGTAAACTCAGAACAGTGATTTTTCCAAAATCAAACCCATCCCTTAAGAGAATAAATCTTCAAAAAACGGAGATGAAAACGGAATTTATTGAATTGTAATAGATAGTTAGATGACCGTTAGATGACCGTTAGATGACCGTTAGATGACCGTTAGATGACTGAGATATAAATGGTTGGAAATTAGTGGGATATGAAAAATTCTCTTTTGGGTCAAAATTTAAATTAAGGAAGTAAAAGGACCAGTTCCCTCGCCGGCAGTACTTTAACAAGTAATTTTCTAACGAACTCTCTATAACCAGAACAAAAAGATTTGACATCTAATCAACGTTAAAGTTTCCACATATTAGCTTGGAAATGCATTCCGGGAAGTGGGATTAGTCGGAGCGCAGCAAAGATCCCAGCGGAACGAAAATCAGGAATATCATGCAAATAAAGACATAAAATTTATCGATTACTTTTTCATATGCTTTAACCGAAATTATCGGCTTTTATCTGCGTTCAAAACAATGTATAAAACTTTTCCATTTTGTGCAGAATTCAGGAACTAAAGGATTAATTGGGTTATTTTACAGGAATATGGAGTGACCTTACAGCAAGTTCAACTATAAAGGTTTTCATTTCTGGACTATCTATTGGCAGGTCTAATGGTACCGGTAAAGTACCGCAATTAAAATTAGTAAAGCAGGTTTTTGATGGCTGCTGCAGATACAAGGAAAGTCTGCTGAATCCAATTGATAGTGGTACAAGCATCCACCATGCAATCCAGCCATTTATCACCGGGACAGGATCATATTTTATCATATGGAATTTTTCAAATCTTCTTTGAAACGCTCTTAATAATCCCTCAAAACGGATTTTAGGTTTTTCATTAATTCTTTCGTGAAGCCTGTCAATAAAATAATTATGCGAATTCAGGACAATGTCCTTCATTCTCTTATCTTTAAAGAGCACCAGGTAATTTTTAAGCTTGCATGATTGATTTGTCTTATATGCATTTATTGCTTCCATTATTAATTTTTTACAATCCGGAATGTAATACAACTCATTCTTCAATTGTTTATCATAACACGCTCTTGTATAATGATTATAAGTTGTAGCATATGGAAAAACAATTTTTAATGCATCCTCAATGGATTTGAATCCATAGGACATAAAAGTCGGGCAGACAAAACCGCGACAATTCATTCTATCAAGCAATCTTATCCATACTTCCTTCGATTCACCCCTGCTAATCTCATAACCAAGGACTACAGTTGATAATGCATCTATTGCCAGAGCCAGATACATTGTATGCTCTTTGTTGCTGCTTCCGTTACATTTGAAAGTTTTTCCGACAAGATGAATTAACCTTGCTTCGTGCTTTGGAGTTGAGGCATCCAGATATTCTTCCCATGAAGGACATCCTAAAAGGTAATCTCTTATTTTTTGATTTATCCTTATTGGCGAGCTGTGATAAATAGATTGAAGATCCCTGTAAGAAAATCCGCTTAAATATGATTCCGTCAATGAACCATAATCAGGAATTTGTCTTGTTATTTTGTTTTCAACCCAGGTTTTCTGACAGAATCTGCATTTATATCTTTGAACCTCTGCAGAAGTTTTTCCGTGTTTAATTATTCTTTTACTTTTGCAAAAAGGACAGCTAAATGTTTCCTGGATTTCTATTTGCATTTTCTCTCAACAGATGACAGTTGTCCTGAATAAAAATTTATCTTCAGACTTACTGCCTTTAATGATGAATACTAAAAATGAATATCGAATAAATTCTTTCAAGAAAATTCTGCTGCTTATTTGCAATCAATGTGCCAATTGAATAAAATATCAATTTAACTACTATCTGGAAGTTTGTATCAAATGTGTGTTTAATCTTTGAACAGTTTGAAATTAGATTTTCTCTAAAATGCTAATAGTCATTACTGATAATAATGATAGTTCATATTCTTAATTGAGTTTATTATTCAGCATCAAAATTCTTTCCTGGAAAACTGAATGGAGATAAAATTATAGATAAAGAATCAAGCGAAATGTATTCACACATCAGAGATTACATAGTACTCATCAGTATCATTGGGAAGGAAGTAGCCATGTCATGATGGGTTTAGTAATGGACTTTACGACTGCAGTTAGCTTATTTCAAGTGGCGGGCGGATGGATTGTAGAGGAAAATTTAAAACAGAATAATATTATACCTGTTTTCTGCTAAAAAGATTAAAGAATTACTTAAAATGTAATTCCCGGTCTAAAACCATAAAATAACCACATTTATTAAATTAACGTTCGTTGTGATTTATACTGAAGCTGTAAACACCTTAAATATTATAAGTATTTAGCAATGACTCATTATTTTAACTGCCATTCTATAAATGGTTTTTCCAGATCTGTCATAGCATTAACTATTAATTCCACAAGTCCCCCGTAAATAATTCCGCATTTTTCAAATGCATTGAAATATGTCAGTCCGTCCCTAAAAGCGCCTTTACAATTAGAGCATGGAGCACAAACATATTTTTTTTCTGACGGCTCAATATTATCCTTAAAGGCTTCTAATACTTGTTTGAATTTCATTCTGAAAGATATGGCATTTCTCCAGTCAGGGAAATTTTTCCCCTGAAAAATAGCAAATCCGCTGCCTCCCCCGCAACAATAATTGTTTACTCCGTGAGGCTCCATTTCAACAAATTGTGGACATAAATAGCGAAGTATTTTTCTCTGAGGTTCAACAATACCCATCGATCTGACAGTATTGCAGGGATCGTGTAAGGTTACAGGAAAATTATTTTTATTAGGGTTAAATTTTAATTTTCCACTGAAAACTATCTCTTCCAAAACCGGAAAAGCACTTTCTCTGGGAATAATATTATCATCAACAAGAATCCGGTCAGCAATAGGCATTAATGCTTTATGGGCATGACCGCATTCTCCCATTACTATTTTTTTTACGCCTAATTTTTTTGCAACCCTGATGTGTTCAAGAGCTACTCTGGCAAGCTGAACATCATCATAAAACAAACCATAATTCACAGAATCATACCCTCCCATCTCCGAGGATAATGTCCAGCTTATACCTGCTTTTTCAAATATTATTGCAAATGCCATTATATTTTCGGGCCATGAGAGATACTCTCCAAAATTATGAATAAGTAGAATATCGGCACCTTGCTTATCAATGGGTATTTTAATATCCAGATTGTACAGATCTTTTAAATCCTCCTCAATAAATTCCACAATATCAAGCATTGCTGTAGGGTTGGTACCTGTCGATGAACCTGTTTTCATCTGTTTCATGGTTCCAGATGTATGAAGTTCATCAGGTGCTAGTTCCAGTTCCTGACTAAAAAGTTTTCTTATCTCCCGGGTAATTAATCCGTTATCAACACCAATAGGGCAGGCCTGGGCACATCTTCTGCACATGGTACAGCGATAAGCAAGTTCTGCAAGCCTGGCAACTATATCCCAGTTAAGTTCAATATCAGCTCCGTTAAGTTTCTGAAAAAATTTACCACCCGGTTTCAGATACTTATTGATTATCCTTCTTAATATTTCACCCCTAAAAATCGGTCTGTAAATTTCCTCTCTTCCACTTGAAAGATAGATCGGACATTCATCTGAACAAGTCTGACATTTCATACAATTTTCCATCGAAAGAAGCAGGGGTTGTACAAATGTCCAGTTATCTTCTTTATTAAACAATTTTTTTAAACCTGACAGGAATTTTGCGACTCTTTCCTCTTTATCATTATCCGTCGCAGGAATTATTATCCCAATTGCAGATAAGCCGTCAAGAGAATGCTCAAGTCTCTTTTTTTGATCATCAGTCAATTCCCTTATGGGTTTATCCACCCAGTCTTCATATGGATATGGAAGTTTCATATAATCAGAAGGATCTAGGAGGGTAACCTGACCGCTTATTTTTGAGAAGTCTTTAACCGAAGTTATTTTTTTTGATTTATTATTCTTATTTTCATTTGAATCAGGAGCGATTATTTTATTTGACATTACTGACCTCCGGAGGTAATTTTGTGGCCACTTCTGCCCAGGTCTTACCGGTTTTAATATGA
>DATICR010000233.1:0-6329 GCA_035456745.1 Ignavibacteriaceae bacterium | reverse complement strand
TGAAGGATAATAGCCAGTTCTTCTTTTAAATCCATAGTGCTCTCTACAAGCGATAAAGCATTATCATAGGTGTCCACATCAATTTTACGGCGTTCATAATTTTCTGTTTCAAGAACCTGGGCAAGCTGGATTGCATGAGCCTTATCTTTGGTAATAAGCAGCTCGACGGCCCGCTCTGCATCACCAAGGCGTCCAACTGCATTTATTCTCGGTGCCAGAGTAAATACTATCTGTCCTGTGTTTAAATTTCCCGGATGAATATTACTTTTTTCAATCAATGCTTCGATTCCGGGACGGGGCTTTTCATTAATAATCCTCATTCCTTCATTCACAAGCACGCGGTTCTCGTCGATTAAAGGTACTATATCTGCAGCACCGGCAAGTGCAACAAGATCAAGATACTGCACCGGCATTTCTCTTCGTCCAATCCTATCCGCAACACCCTGTGCGAGCTTAAAAGCAATACCGGCTCCCGATAAATATTTAAAAGGATAATTGCATGCAGGTTTCAGCGGATCGAGTACAGCATAAGCATCAGGCAGCTTTTCTTTTGGTTGGTGATGATCGCAAATTATTAAATCCATTCCAAGTTTATTAATAAGATCAGTTTCTTCAATAGCAGTGATTCCGCAGTCAACTGCAATCATAAGAGAAGTCCCGCGGCTTTTAACCTGTTCAACTGCCTGCATTGAAATACCGTATCCCTCAGTCAGTCTTTTAGGAATATAGTACTCAACGTTTGCATCAAGTTCCTTTAAGAACAAATATAAAATTGCCGTAGAGCAGGTACCATCAACGTCATAATCACCGTAAATAGTGATTAATTCATTTTCAGTTAGAGCATGTATTAATCGGGTGGTTGCAGGTTCCATTCCATCCATCAGGAATGGATTGTAAAGGGATTCAAGAGAAGGGCGGAAGAAATTTTTTGCCTGAACAAAGGTTCTTATATCTCTCAATACCAACAGCTTTGCCAGCACTTCCGAAATATTCAAAGAATCAGCAAGCGACCTGATTACATAGTCGTCGGAAGTTTCTCTTATTTTCCAGCGCTTTTCTGGCATAATGTCTTCTTAAGAGATAAAAAATATATAAGAACAAAATATAGTTCTGCACTGTAAGCCGAATTTTGTATTCCCGGTAAAACCAGGACGGCAATTATTTATCTGGGATCTGCATTACTGCAGAACTCAAGCGGTCTACCCGGAGATCTTATTCCGCATTTAGCGGGATAACGAAGCGAACAACTCCGCACTATTAAAAGTTGAATCTCCATATTTGACCTTGCTTCGAGTGGGGTTTGCCGCGTCCCAATTAAGGGATCCCTTTCGGGACCGGTAATGTTACCATTACCGCGGTAGGCTCTTACCCTGCCTTTTCACCTTTATCCCGACAAAGTCGGGATGTGTATTTTCTGTGGCACTTTCCGTGGTTATAAGATTTCTCATATAACCCCCGGGCGTTACCCGGCACTCTGTTCTTTGAAGTTCGGACTTTCCTCCCTCCCGGTATTCCGGAAGAGCAATTGCCCATGCTGAACTACATTTTTATTCTTAAACTCTTTTCAATCTCTTAATTGTAATTAAAAGAAATGACAGATAAATTTTATTAACTGAAGCGAATATAATAAATTAAATGCCTTAAGTCAGCAGAAAAGTTTTAAAGGGAGGTCTTTATGTAGTAATTCCAATTCCTTAAAAAAGGTGACCTTTTCAATTTCCCCTTTTTACTTAAATTTTATTCTTCAGCCAGTTCTGCAATTTCCGGAGAAACCAGGATCCTTCCGCAATATTCACAATAGAAAAGCCTGTTATTTCTCCTTATTTCCAGTTGTCTTTGCGAAGGTACAATATTATGACATCCGGAACAGGCAGCACGTTTAATTGTTGCAACCGCTTTACCTTTTTTTGCCCTTCTGATCCGCATATAGGCAGAATAGTCGGGTTTTTTGGTTTGAGCTTCAATCTCTTTTCTTTCTGCCCGGAGTTTTGCCTCTTCCTTTTGATTAGCTTTGATTATTTCCTTGAGGTCGGCTTCCTTAACTTTGAGCTCCTCATTCAGTTCACCCAGCTGAGGACTGAGGGCTTCAATATCATCAGCAAGGGTTTTACTCTGATCAGCCAGAACGTCATTCTCGGTTTCAAGTTTTTTTATCTGTTCGTCAGTATGATCAATTTCTTTTGTTAAGGCATCATATTCTTTGTTATTTCTGACCTGGTAAAGCTGCGATTTAAATTTTTTCTGGTTAACTTTTAATTTTTCCACTTCTTCATCATTCATCTCTCTTTTTTCGAGAGATTCTTTTCTCTTCCTGTCTTTTTCAGTAATCTGTTCTTGTATACTATCTATTTTATCCTTTAACGCTTGAACGGCGTTTGGTAAATCCCCACGTAGCTCCTCAAGTTCGTCGAGTTGATCATCAATAAGCTGTAATTCATACAGGGTTTTCAATCTGTTTACCAATTTATCCATTCTCCTTTTTATTATTAAAATATTTTACAGGATTTGTCGATTTGTTGTATTTAAAAACTTTTATTCCTTTAGCAGAAAATGAATTCAACCTTTCCTCAATTTCATTGAGGGAAAAAATCTCGGTTTCATAATGCCCGGCATCGATCAATAAAATTTGTCCTTCCGCTTCCTGGAATGTATGATATTTTATGTCGGCGGTTATAAAAGCATCTGCTTCTGATTTTAAAACTTCTGATAAAAGCTCACTTCCGGCACCTCCGCAAACAGCAATAGTTTTTATTCTTCCTTTATGGCCATCTGTGAAACGAATATTTTTTATATTCAGATTATCACATACATAGTTTAGAAAATCATCCGGTTTCATTTCAGCAGGTAAAGTACCAATTGCTCCTTCACCATAGCGGGAATTTTCATTTTGCAGGGGATAGATGTCATAAGCGGGCTCTTCATATGGATGAACTTTAAGCATAGTGGATAAAACCTCGTCCACTTTCCAGGAATCAACTAAAACTTCAAGCCGGACTTCATCCACGGTTTCAAATCTCTCCTTTGTGCCTGCAGCCGGATTGGTATTCTCCGAACCCATAAATGTACCTTTGCCACCCGTTCTGAAACTGCAATTGGAATATTCGCCAATAATTCCGCCATCAGCATTAAATATTGATTCGGAAACTTTTCCGACTGATTCTTCGGGAACAAAAACAGTAAGCTTTACCTGGTTGGATTTAAGTTTTTTCAGAAAATCGATGTTCTCAAGCTTTAGTTTTTTTGCCAGGCGAAAACTCACACCATCCTTTGTAAAATCAAGATTAGTATGAGCAGAATAAAGAGTAATTTCATTTTTAAGCAATTTCTCTATGACCCGTGAACGGTAATCTTTATCAGTTGATATTTTTTTGAGTGAATGGAAAAGAAGAGGATGATGTGATATTATAAGGTTACAGGATTTTTTAACTGCCTCATCCACTACCGGCGGAGTTATGTCGAGGCATAACAGAACATTCTTTATTTCTCTTTCAAGCGATCCAACCTGCAATCCAGCGTTATCCCTTTCCCAGGCAATTTCTTTCGGAGCCCAATGTTCCAGATATTTTAAAAGTTCAATGCATTTCATATCAAAAAAAAATGCACTTCTAAGTTTTGAAGTGCATCTTTATAATTTCTCTGCTTTTATGGTTTTCGGAGAAGCAGAATATTTAACAAGAACAAGAAATTTAAGTTTTTCTAAAATAAATTTATTCATATCAAGTTTCTAAATATACTTGATCATATTTTAATAATCAATAATCAAGCCATTGCGCTGAATTCTAATATTTTGATGCAATTGTCTTCTTCAACTACCACACCCAAGAAATACCTTTCACTTAATAAAAAAGTAAATACGCCCATTGAACGATTTGTCGAAGCGAAGCGAAGATCCCGCTATGCGGGACTGCCTATTGCTCCTGCCTGCTTTTTCCAGCCGGCTCAATCCAATTATTATCTTCTTTAATTAATTCAATTAATTCATCAACTGCTCTTTCTGCAGGCACATTTCTCTTTACAATATTTTTTTCCCGGTAGAGAGTAATTTTACCGACACCGGAACCGACATAACCATAATCAGCATCTGCCATTTCACCCGGTCCATTCACAATACATCCCATAACAGCTATTTTCAGACCTTTCAGGTGTTCAGTTCTTTTTCTGATATTATCTGTAGTAACCTGTAAATCGAAAAGAGTTCTTCCACAGGAGGGGCAAGCAATATATTCGGTTTTTGAAATTCTCATCCTCGCTGCCTGAAGAATTCCAAATAAAGTTCTGTTTATTGCCCGTTCGTATGTCCCATCAATATTTACGAATTTCACAATCAGTTTGTCATGATTATCAAACTTCTTTTCTTCAGTTTTTAATTCTCCCGATAAAGTAACCCAGACCCCGTCTCCCAGTCCGTCAATTAATAATGCTCCAAGATCAGTCGATGCAAAAAGTCTTAAACGGTCAATATCAATATCCTCATAACTCCTATTAATAATTACGGGATTTTTTATCCCATTATTCATTAATTCAAAGAACGCTCTGCGCTGTTCCGCCATACCATGATTGTTGGTAGTCGTTAAAATAATTACCGCAGATTTATCATCTTTTAATTCTTTTATTAATTCATCCCGAAGATCTCCGGCGTCAATCCGAACAAAATTCAATTCAGCGGATTTATCTTTTTTACTCAGATAATCATTCGAACTGAATACCGGATAACCATTTTTAAGTTTCTGCCATGAGTTATAATCCCTTAAAACTTTCAGATTGATGGGAAGTTCAAACGGAATTTTCCTGCTGCCGGCATAAATGAAATCTGCTGCACTGTCGGATATATTCCATTTATCTGTTTCACCATTATAGGAATATCCAATATCCGAAAGGTCGCCGGGCTGGTTGATAGTTCTGAGTGAAAAATCGGATAAAACGACAGGTACATTTGAACCACCGATATTCATTATCGGAAAAGTGTTACGTCTTTTATAATTAAAGGGATCTACCGGCAATTCTGTTATCGGAATTATTTCTTTATGTATTTCTCTTTCTTTATATCTGTCGACGAGGTCAATTGCTACCGGCGCTTCAAATTCAGGATCTTCGGTCAAAGAGACGCGCACCGTATCGCCAATTCCATCCTCAAGCAGCGTTCCGATTCCAAGCGCTGATTTTATCCTGCCGTCCTCACCCCCTCCGGCTTCGGTAACTCCAAGATGCATCGGATAATTCATTCCTTCTTCTTCCATTTTCATTATAAGAAGTCGGTTTGCCTGAACCATAACCTGGGGATTACTTGCCTTCATTGAAAGAACTATTTCATGATAATCAAGGTCTTCACAAATTCTTACAAATTCAAGTGCTGATTCAACCATGCCCAAAGGAGTATCGCCATACCTGCTCATAATTCTGTCGGATAAAGAACCATGGTTGGTTCCGATTCGCATAGCTGTTCCATATTCTTTGCATATTTTCACTAAGGGGGCAAACTTTTGTCTTATTCTGTCAAGCTCTTCTTTGTACTGATTATCGGTGTACTCTATAATCTGGAATTTTTTCCTATCGGCATAATTTCCCGGATTGACCCTCACTTTTTCTACAATTCGTGCCGCAATTTCAGCAGCATTTGGTGTAAAATGGATATCGGCAATTAATGGAACTTTACATCCGCGGTTTCGTAATTCCTTTTTAATATTTTCAAGATTCTGAGCTTCAAGCTTGCTGGGGGCAGTAATCCTCACATAATCACATCCGGATTCAACCATTCGTATAGTCTGTTCAACCGTTGCTTTTGTATCCATTGTATCGGTGATAGTCATTGATTGAATTCTGATCGGATAATCCCCTCCAAGCGGAATATCACCGACATTAACAACCCGTGTTTTATATCTTGAATACTTTGTTAAGCTGTTGCAGTATGTTTTTAATTTACCAATCGATTGGATCATACATTAAACGAATTTTTTCAGATTTTAAGCTATGCCTTGTAATAAACCAAACCTTAAAAATGCCAAGTTATTTCATAAAATAAAAGACTATTTATATTCAATTAAAAATATGAAGTTTTAATTTTACTTTGTGTTTGCTTTATCAGGTACTTATTAAGAAATACCCTGAAAGACTATTTTATTACTAGTCAGGAAATATCTTTTCGCTTAATAAAAAAAAAGTAAGTTCGTCTGCTGAATGATTGACGACTGTGGACCGCTGATTATAGACTTCTGTCCAGAGACTTCGTAGCCATAATGAATTCCAATATTCGGGGCAATAGATTATGGGATAAGTTTTTCTTCAGGTGTTCCATAATAAGGGTGTAACCTGAATAATGAATCCTGAATAAA
>DATICR010000232.1:0-8914 GCA_035456745.1 Ignavibacteriaceae bacterium | reverse complement strand
TCATCCGAATTGTCGATTGACGATTGGGTGTGTTGCAACAATTATATTATTTGTCATTTAGTAAGCCATTAATAATAATTATTGACCCTCTACAAGGGTCGGGGATAGTTGACTATTGAAGATTCTACAATAATTGAACCTCTACGAGCTTCCGATACAATGTCTTAACCAAAAAATTAACTAATTTTCCCGCTCCAAATATCAATTCCTGTTGTGCAACAGACCCTATCGTTAAAATTGGTAAATATCAGGGTTCTACCCTCAGACATTTTAAAAATTTCTTTGTGTTCTCAGCGACTTTGCGCGAATGAGGATAATACTTGATAACAGCATTCCTTATGTTTATTTTGCCTCAAATCTTTAAGCAGAGGAAGATATGCGGCGCAATTACTATATGGTTTTCCTGGTAATGTTAACTTTCTTTGTCATTTCATTTCTTACCAACATTATCGGACCTCTCATACCCGATATAATAAAATCATTCGACCTCAGTCTGGTAATGGTTGCAATGCTGCCCTTTGCTTTCTTTATCGCCTATGGCTTTATGTCAATTCCTTCCGGCATTCTGCTGGAAAAATATAAAGAGAAGGTGATGATGGCATCAGCCTTTATAATTGCGGCTTCAGGAGCACTGTTATTTGCTCTCTTCCCTAATTATCTGATCGCAATTATTTCCCTATTCCTGATTGGTGCGGGTATGGCCATACTTCAGGTGGTAATAAATCCCCTACTCCGGGTCTCAGGCGGTGAGGAGCATTTTGCATTTAATGCCGTTTTTGCACAGCTGATATTCGGTGCGGCATCCTTCCTTAGTCCGCAGATATATTCCTACCTGGTACGGAATATTAATACACCGGCAGCAAGGGACAATATAATCCTGCAGCTTTTATCATCCATCGTACCTTCAAAAATTCCATGGCTCTCACTCTACTGGATTTTCGCAGCGGTTTCTCTTGTTATGATTGTAATTATCCTCCTTTCAAAATATCCGAAGGTGCATTTGAAGGAAGATGAGAAAGCGGGGACTGCTCATATGTACAGGACACTTCTGAAAAATCCGATCGTCAGTCTTTTTTTTATTGCAATATTTGCTTATGTGGGTTTTGAACAAGGAACGGCGAACTGGATTTCACAATTTCTGAAATCATATTATGGTTATGATCCTCAGACAACCGGAGCGGATACTGTGTCGCTTTTCTGGGGAGCAATGACCCTGGGCTGCGTTCTGGGACTGGTTCTTTTAAAATTCATCGACAGCAGGACTGTATTAAAATTCTTTACCGCCGGTGCAATCATTTCTCTCAGCGCGGCACTATTCGGAGGAGGATCCATTGCCCTGGCCGCATTTCCCATTATGGGATTCTGTGCTTCTGTTATGTGGTCTATAATATTTTCACTTGCTCTTAATTCTGTGGATAAATTTCACGGTTCGTTCTCCGGAATACTTATAACGGGAATAATAGGCGGTGCATTTATGCCTCTATTAATTGGTTACCTAAGTGATCAGGCGGGATTGAGGACAGGAATGAGTCTTCTTTACCTGAATCTTATCTATATTTTACTAATCGGCTTCTGGTCAAAACCATTGATAACGAATAAGACAATCGTTCTAAAACCGAAAACTGCTGAGGTACAGGGGACGACAAAATGAAAAACGTAATAGGTGTTGACCTCGGCGGTACAAATGTACGTGCAGGACTGATATCAGGATTGAAGCTTATAAAACTAGCTGAATCTCCCCTGGGATCAGCCGCAGATAAGGATGAAATTCTTGGAGTGGTGTACAGCGTTATTGATAAAATAATTGATAAAAATACTGCTGCTGTTGGTGCCGGGGTCCCCAGTGTTGTTGATACTGAGAAAGGAATTGTCTATGATGTTATGAACATCCCTTCATGGAAAAAAGTGCCCCTTAAAAAGCTGCTTGAGAGAAGATACGGCATACCCGTAAAGGTAAACAATGATGCAAATTGTTTTGTGATGGCGGAAAAATATTTTGGCAAAGGCAAAAGAGCAAAAAATATTATCGGGCTAATTGTTGGAACCGGTCTTGGTGCAGGTATAATAATAGACGACAGACTCTATGAAGGATCCAACTGCGGCTCCGGGGAATTCGGAATGATTCCTTACAAGGATGATATTCTTGAAACGTACTGCAGCGGTCAATTTTTCCGGAAGTTTTATAATGCAGACGGTTCCGATCTGTTTAATAAAAATGATAAGGAAAGTGCAAAGATATTCACTGAATTCGGAAAGAATATGGCGGAAGCAATTAAGATAATACTCTATTCATATGATCCCGAAGTGATAATATTAGGCGGCTCAGTATCAAAATCTTATCCCCTGTTCAAATCAGCAATGCTGGAAGGATTATCAGGATTCGCTTACACCCGAACGCTAAGGAAGCTGAAAATTTTTGTATCACAAATGAAATATCCCGGAGTACTTGGTGCAGCTGCGCTAGTCAGTTGACTCATTATAGGATTTAACTTTTACCAAATCTGTCCAGAATAAATTATTTGTTCAAATAATTTATTTGAAATTTAGTTACCGGCACTATTAAGTCAGCGATTTAACTTAATTAATCGTTCAGTTAAAAAATTCCAAAATTATTTAAAGCTTATTATTTCCCAACAATCGTCTAATTACGCACTAAATGCGCTCTGAACGCGCTCTGAATACGCTCAAACAAACAGGCTACTTAAAGTCGAATCAAGTTAAATGAATTCGGATAAATATCGAGTGGAAATTACATCGGATGCCCTAATTTTTTTTAATATTTACATAAATGAAATGACCTTTCGATATCTGAAATTACCGGGGATTTTATCTTATTATAAATAATTGTATATTTTTAAAGCCAGAATCAGTCATCTTTAACAATAGGGTGAGGAGATGAATAATCCTACATTTACATTGGAATCTGCAATCAGGAAACTGCAGATTACTGAGATAACAACCTTAATAGCTGCCTCAGTCTGTGTTCAGTTTATTGTTCATATAATCCCTACCGGTAACAGCGTGCCGTTAGGCGCGGTACTTTTGCCGATGTTTTATGTGCCCCTGATTGCTCTTGTTTTTTACAACTTCAAAACCGCACTGATTACTGCGGCTGCCAGTCCCGTCTTGAATTATATTTTAACACGCAGTCCCGAGCTTGAAATTGTACCCCAGGTTACTTTCGAACTGATAATTTTTGTTCTGACTTTTACACTTCTCCTCAGATACAGCAGGATAAATTATTTCAGTGCTGTTATATCAATCATCTCCGCAAAACTGCTTTCTTGGTTTGTTTTTTCTTTAATTAATCTTACCGGATTATCATTCGCCAATTTCATTAACTCTCTCAGTGCTGCCTATCCGGGGATTACAGTTTTATTATTTATGAACATCCTACTGATCTATATTAAAAACAGACATTAATGCAGGACTTATCTTTCGATGAAATTGCCAAAAGAATAAAGGCGTTCAACCTGCCCCATTTCGATCTTGTTATTGGCATTGCTGAGGGTGGAAAGGTTCCCGCAGGTATTATTGCGTATAAACTTGATGCAGATTTAAATATCATAAAGATCAGCTTCCGCGATGAATCAAATACTCCGCTCTATGATCAGCCAATTATTTTATCGGACGTAATGGAAATTAAAAATAAAAAAATATTGATTGTTGATGACGTTTCAGTGACTGGCAAAACTCTTGAAAAAGCCAGGCGGCTGTTTCCGGGAAATGAGGTTAAAACCCTGGCTCTTAAAGGTACAGCAGACTATGTTGTATTTCCTGAAATTAAAGATTGTGTTAATTGGCCGTGGCGGGTGTAAAATATTTGAACTCACCCTGTAGTCCCTCTCTTACAAAGAGAGGGACTTGTTTGAAATTATGTCTTTTTATTTGTAATGTTAACTTACACTACTTTTGAGGCATAACTTTTTATTATTAATCTATACAAAATAATGTGGCAAAGGGGCAGCAGATTATATTGTATTTCCTGAAATTAAAGATTGTGTTAATTGGCCGTGGAAGAGCAGGTAAATCAATTAACGAATTTCGAATTGGCGGATTAGCGAATTATTCAAGGGACAACTTTTTATATGCCGGCAGCGTAAATTGTTTTGTTAAAACGGGAAGTCTTCTTTAAGGTTGGATTTTTCTTCGAGCTTTTTCTCAATATTCTTTTCGGCAATCAGGTGAATTTCATTCCCCTCGACATAAATAGCTTTATATGGTTTAGTGGGACAGACAAATTCACAGGCACCGCAGCCTATACAGTATTGATTTCTCACTTCCGGTATCTTTAATTTTTCTTTATAATCAACCATAGTAACAGCTTTTGTGGGACAATGTTCGGAGCAGGCACCGCAGGAAGTACCTTCAGTTTCAACAATGCAATTTTCTTTTATAAAAGTTGTCTTTCCAACCTGCGTAATTTTCTTCTGCTCCACAGTGAGGGATCTGATTGCACCGGATGGACAAACATCCCCGCATATTGTGCATTCATAATTACAAAAATTAACTTTATAATCCATAAAGGGCTGAAGAATTCCGATAAAGCCATATTCAAGAAAAGAAGGCTGCAGCACTTTTGTGGGACAGGCGGAAATGCAAAGATGGCAGGCCGTACAAGTTTGGTTATACTGCTTAATTCCTGAGGAACCGGGCGGACTTGAAACGAACTTTCTAATTACAGGTTTAGTATTCTCCTTCTTAGGAATTATCTGAGTCTGAGCATAAGAAAAACCTGTTAATCCAATTAGGTACAATAATGTTTTAGAAATAAAGTCGCGTTTGGAATTATCTATTTCCTGAAGCCCGTCGGGATTATTCCATAATACGTTTTTATATGAAACAGACTTTGACGGACAAACATTTATGCAGTTAAAGCAATTAACACACCTGTCGAACTTAATTTCTTTATTTTCGCTATCGATACATTCGGATTTGCAGACGAGTCTGCAGGCATCGCAGCCTTCACAGGTTACTTCGTCAATCCTTAATTTGTAAAGAGAGAATTTTGAGAAAAGACCCAACAGGGTGCCTACAGGGCATATTGTATTGCAGTAGAGCCGTCCCCTTGTAAAGGATAAATAAATTATTACGGCCAAAAAAATGAGCGGGAAAAATATAAACAGGTTAGGAACATTTCTGATTTCTACGGGATACAGAATATAAATGTTTAAGTTCTCGAGAGTGAAAGCCAGAACATTATTTAGACCCGACAGGATGGGATTAAAAATCTGTGCGACGATTCTTCCGAAGTTACTATAGGGGTCCAGTATATTAACAATTATAAGATTACCTGAAATGAAAAACAGCAGCGTTAAAAGAAAAACCGTATATCTCAGCCAGTAATTTTCTTTTCTATAACCGTACTTCTTCCTGCCTTTAACTTTTTTACGGAATACCATGATAAAATCCTGCAGAGTTCCCACGGGACATACACTTGAGCAATAAATCCTTCCGGCTAAAATTGTTATAACTGTTATAAAAATAAATCCGGCAGCGATAAGAGCCGGTAATTTCAGAAAGTTAATTAAGGACGGAACAAACTGAAGGAATAAAATCGAATTAGTGATGCCGGCCGGTATTATCTGAAAAATGTCAAGGAAAACAACGGTGGTCAACAGAAAAAACAAAACGGATAAAGTTTTTCTGATTGTTACGAGAGACCGTGACCTTAACGATCTAAAATATTTTTTTATAAATCGAAAGGCCATCGAGCTGCATCGTACCAATTTTCATTTCGTCTGCAATCTTTATATGATTTATATCAGAAGGATTTTTTCCGAACAACTTTGCTGCTGCGGCATCTGCTATGACAACATCTGTAGACATCAAAAGAGATTTCATTGTAACAAGATCATCCTTTGAGACTCCTCTTGGACCATTTCTTTTCATAACATTATATGCGTCCACCACGATAAGATCGGGTTTCCTAAAGGTGGCAAAATCCGCAATACACTGATCGAGATCATTCTGATGCCAGTAACCGCGGTCCCATATTACTCCCATCATATTTTTCATACCAGCAGTCAGATCAGTTGAGCCGTGATTCTTGAGTACAGGTACATTTATAAATACATCGGATTCCATTATAAGCTCATGCACTTTAGCTTTTTTTAATTTCTTACCTTGTTTTATGCTGACATCCTGGTAATAAGATTCATTCTCACCGGAAACAACTTTAGCTTTAGCACCTTTAGCGGCACTTTCAATCCCGCTGTTTGAATAACAATTTCGCCAGTACTCGCAGGTATGATCGAACACATAAACGTTTTTCGCCCCCGCGTCATAGCAATGTTTAATAATTCTCCCCACGAGCTTAGGGTTTGTGCAGCCGGCTCTTTCGGGAACGGTATCCCAGCCGATATTAGGTTTTACAACGACTGATTGTCCCGGTTTAACAAACTTCTTCATACCACCGAACGCCTTAATCGCTTCATCGAACATTGCATCCGGTTCGGCACCTTTAATAGCTGCAAGCTGATAGTCAGTTTCAAAGAGTGATGATGCCCATAACGATGAGATTTTTCCAAATGATAATGCAGTTCCTCCCAGCAATCCTGCTTTTACCGAAGAATTTATAAACTCCCTGCGTTTCATTATTTTCTCCCAAAAGATAAGTGACAAAAGATATTATTTTTTGATGAAAAATAAAAGTAAAAAGCAAGAACTTTGTCGTCAAATTCAGTCATAATGAGAAAGTTATGAAGTAAGAAGTTTCACAAAGAACACCAGGTTTACACAAAGATCACGATGAGTGCTACAACAAACAAAAATGATAGAGCCCCGCAATCGGGATTTCCGCTTCGCTTCAATAGGCAAAAAATATGCAATGGCAAATTTGAACTCACCCCATAGCCCCTCTTTTAATAAGCGAGGGGCTTGTTGAAAATGATATCTGTTTATTTGTAGCGTTAACATGCAATACATTTGAGTTTAGAACTTTTTTATCATTAAACTTTACGAAACTATACTAGAAGATGCATTAACGCAGCTGAATTTGTTGGAATCATACTTTGCAAAAGTTTGTTAAATTACAACATTTTTTTACGGAGTAGAACAAAAGGAAGTTCACAAAGGATGCCTCCAGGAAAGATTAATTGTAAGTCAAAGTCCTTCTGGTTCAGACTTGTCTGATTTAGGAGGAAGAGAAAGATTAAGATTAAGAGTAAGATTAAGAAAGAAAAATCTATACTGTTACAGAGCCTTTAGAAATTCTTCATTAAAAATTTTAAGCTTTTCAATATTTAAATCGGATATTGCACTGTAATCCATACCGTCTTTAACCCAATGTATAATATTGTAACCGCTGCGAGAAGAGATTTCCCTGTTTTCAATAATGCTATTATCACTTAAGGATATATAAAGATTTATTATGTGTTTGTTATAACGATATACCAGCACAGCAGCAGGTTTCAAATTAAGATAATCAATCCTTCCGCCAATCAGCGAGAATCCCTGACTGGTGAGATCATTAACAGGAGGGGAGAAATTTATTTTACCATTAAACCAGGGTTTCACAGTATGCTTGTCTGTTGAAAGGACGTCAGTTGGATTGCCGGATGCCAAGGAACGTAAATGACTGTTTACAATCTGTTCGCTGATATCTCCGCTAATGGGATTGTTATACAGATTTATTATCAGAATAACCGATATTATTAATAATGCTGTCAATGCAAATGATGTATTCCGCCAGTTGAATATACTTTTTATTTTAAATATTGGTTTGTTTGTCTGCCTATCTAACTCAGAAACAATTTTGTTTTTCAGGGAAAGCGGAGCATTATAATAAAATGAATTATCACTGAAAGCATTATGTAAAATTTTATAGTTATTGATTACAGCAGAACAATTCTCACAAGATTTTAAATGTTCTTCGATTTCCAGACTTTTCGTCAGGTCTAATTCGCTGTCATAATATCCGTCGATAAATGATTGGATTTTACTGCATTCCATTTAAGCCCTCTTTTTTATAATATTTGACCAAATAATTTGATAAAATTTTCCGGCCGCGAGAAAGCCGGGACATAACTGTACCAATTGGAATTTCTGCAATATTTGCTATCTCTTTATAATCAAGACCTTCAAGCTCCCTTAATATGATTATTTCCCGGAATTCAACAGGAAGCAACTCCAGAGCCTTGTGCAGCATTTCTTTATTTTCATTCTGCTGATAAATTAATTCCGGATTCGATTCATAAGATATTAAATCCACTGGGTTAAAATTCCTGTCGATTACTGATTGAGATTTTGATTCAGAGTCATTCCTAGTATAGAAAATGTTTCTTATTATTGTAAAAAGCCACGCACGTCCATCTCCACCCCTATAACTGTTATAATATTTCATTGCACGCAGACATGCTTCCTGAACAATATCAGCGGCATCTTCATTATTCCGGGTTAACCACCGGGCGAAATTATATGCTGCATCCAGATGAGGCAAAATTGTTAACTCAAAATTAGCGATATCATTAGGAATCAATATTTCTTCCTTTTTGAAACACCGGTATTAATAGACCAGAAAAAAATGAATTTTATTCCCGACTCCTCTATAATAGCAGGAAAATTTTAATTTATAAAGAAATTAAAAATCAAAATGCATATTTCAGCAAATTACGTGATGGACAGAACGAGGGCGAATTTTAATTCCCCAACCGGGAATAATTTCCTGACATTATCAGTCATTGCATTACTAATAATTTTTTAAACCAATAAAAGGAGATAAAATGGAAGACAATAATTTAGGTAAATTGCTTGAATACGGTAACGATGATGGAGTTGACAGACGAAAATTCTTAAAGTGTATGGCCTGGGCAGGAACCGGAGTACTCTGGGTAATGAGCGGTGGAATAGCAAAAGCAGTAGGATTAAGTCAGATTATTGATAAAAACACGGGTAAATTAAATCCGGGTATCAA